>NZ_JACARK010000463.1:0-16658 GCF_013386655.1 Pseudomonas sp. K5002
CACGCGAATGCCCAGTTGCTCGCCGGGCAGAATCACTACGGTCAAGCCGTAGTGGGTGTGCACGCTGTGGTCCATGCCGTCGAGGCTGAACTCAAAACCGCCGTCCAGAATCTGTTCATCGATCGGCGCGTTTTCAAACACCAGGATGCTGTCAAACAAGGTTTCGCCACGGGGGAAGTCGCTCCAACCCTGAATGTCGGTCAGCGGCGTGTGCTCGTAGTCGCGCATCTCGACGTTCAGTCCCTGCAACGCGCTGAGCCAGTCGCCCAGCGTCGCCTGCGGATCGACGCTGACCCGCAGTGGCAGGGTGTTGATGAACAGGCCAATCATCTCGGCGACGCCGGTCAACTCAGCGGGACGCCCCGCCACGGTAACGCCGAAGACCACGTCACGCTGACCGCTGTAGCGTGACAACAGCAATGACCAGACACCCTGGAAAAACGTATTGGGGGTGATCCGGCGGTGACGGCAGAAGGTCGCCAGGGCCTGGGTTTCGTCCTCGCTCAGATGGATCAACTGGTCGGCCACCAGCACCGCGTCGGTGTAGCGGTCGCGGCTCACGCCGTTGTCCACGGTCAGCGGCGTTGGTGCGTTGAGCCCGCGCAACTGACCGCGCCAGAACTGCTCGGCTTTGCCTGCGTCCTGGCGTTGCAGCCATTGAATGTAGTCACGAAACGGGCGTGGGCTTTTGATCTGTGGCGTACGGTCGTTGCACAGCGCCTCGTAGACCTTGAGAAAGTCCACGGTCACCAGGGAAATGCACCAGGCATCCATCAAGATATGGTGAAAGCTGCGAATGAACTCATAGGACTCATCCGCCAGGCGCACCAGGCGGAAGCGAATCAGCGGTGGCTTGGACAGGTTGAAGCCGATTTTCTGCTCATCTTCGAGCACACCGCGAATCCGCGCTTCCTGCTCATGGGGCGCCAGGCCGCGCAAATCGAGGGTGTCCAGCGGCACCTTGACCTCGCGGTGAATCACCTGCACCGGTTGCTTCTGGGTTTTCCACTGGAAGCTGGCACGTAGCGAGGGGTGCAATGCCACGACTTGACGCCAGGACTCAAGGAATGCGCCTTCATCAATAGCCCCACCGATGCGGTAGCGATCCTGCATCAAATAAACGCCGGAGTCTTCATGCAGCAGGGAGTGGAACAACATCCCCTGTTGCAGCGGTGACAGCGGGTAGACATCTTCGATCGGATTGCTGGTGGTCTTGTCGGTGGTCATTCAAAACGTCCTGCAGAAAAAGGGGCAACGGCGATACGCGCGGCGGTTACAGGTCGGCGTCGTTGAGCTCGGCCATCAACGCGTTAAGCTCGTCTTGCGACATGCCGGAGGCACTGAACTCGGCACTTTCGGGTTCGACGTGACGGGCCTCCAGCGGCTGCGCGACGTCGGCCATGGCCGCGATGGTCTGATGTTCGAATACATGCTTGGCCGACAGGGCAACACCTTGTTCGTGGGCCTGGGCCACCACTTGCAGGCTAAGGATTGAGTCGCCGCCCATGGCAAAGAAACTCTCGGTGACACTGACGTTGTCGAGCTTCAAGACCTTGGCGACGATGGCGTGTAGCGTGGTTTCCATTGGCGTACGCGGGGCGACATAGGCGCTGTGGTCGAACTGGTCCGGGTCGGGCAGCTGGCGGGCATCGAGTTTGCCGTTGGGGGTACGGGGGAAGGCTGATAATGTCAGCACCCGCGTTGGCACCATGTACGCCGGCAGTCGCTCGCCGAGGTAGCGCTTGAGTGCTTCCGAATCCGGCGCGTAGCCATGGGCGGCGAGGACGTAGGCGACCAGGCGCTTGCCCGCGGGCTGGTCCTGCACGATCACAGCGGCTTCGCGCACGTCACTATGGCTGCACAATTGACGCTCGATCTCGCCGAGTTCAATGCGATAGCCGCGCAACTTGACCTGGTGGTCCTTGCGCCCCAGGAACGCCAGGCGCCCGTCGGCGAGCCAGCACGCCAGGTCACCTGTGCGGTAGGCGCGGGTACCGTCGGCCAGGGTGACAAAAGCCTTGGCGGTTTCCTCAGGCTTATTGCGATAACCGCGGGCCAGGGTCGGCCCAGCGAGCACGATTTCACCCGGTTCACCGATGGCGCTGACGATGTCGTGTTCATTCAAGACGCGCAGGTCCATGCCGGCAATCGGGCGGCCGATGGTTAATGCGCGGTCGGGGCTGAGCACATCGTAAGTCGCCCACACGGTCGCCTCAGTGGGACCGTATTCGTTGACCAACAGCGCGTGGGGCAGGGTGTTGCTGTGCTGGGCGATCAGGTGTGGCGGGCAGGCTTCACCGGCGACGATCCAGCATTGCAGGCTGGCAACGCTGCTAAGTTGATCCAGCAGCGCTTGATACAACGAGGGCAACGACAGGCCGTGGCTGACGCGGTGCTGGGCGATCAAGTGCGCCAGGCGAGGCATGTCCAGTTCTTCGCCGGGTGCCGGCAATACCAGGCGGCCACCTTGGGCGAGGGTCCAGAAGATACCGGCCACGGAGCTGTCGAAGGCAAACGAGGACAGCAACAGGTATGCGCTCATGGGCGCCTCATACGCCGCCATGCGTACCTGGGTGGAATAGCTCAAGGCCGCGTGAGTGATTTCGACGGCTTTCGGTGCGCCGGTGGAGCCGGAGGTGTAGATCAGGTACGCGAGGCTGTCGGCGCGGGGTAGCGGCAATGGCGGCAGGGTGTTGGAGGCGTGCAGGTCGTCCAGCACAAAGCTTTGCAGGCCGAATGGGACGCTGTCGGCCAACTCCGGGTTGACGACGATGTGCGCGATGGCACTGTCGGCGAGCATGTAGGCGCGGCGGTCCAGCGGGTAGCTCGGATCGATCGGCACATAAGCGCCACCGGCCTTCAACACGGCAAGCATGGCGACAATCGCGGCGTTGCTGCGTGGGAACAGAATACCGACCGGCACACCGGCACCGATGCCGGCAGCGACCAGTTGGTGTGCCAAGTGTGCAGAGCTTGCTTCCAGTTGCGCGTAGCTCAACTCGCCGTGCTGGTCGCTGAGGGCGATGGCTGTTGGCTGTTGCTGCACTTGGCGAGCAATCAGTTCTACCAGGGTCACCGCTTCAATCACCGGCGATTGCGCCTGGCTGGCGATGATGTGCGCTTGCTGCGGCCCGCTCATGGACAGGTGCGCCCAGGGTTGTTGCGGTGCGGCCAGAGCCGATTGCAGTAACTGCGCCCATTGCTCGGCCATACAAGCGGCAACCTCGTGGCTTAGCAGGTTGCGATCGTAGATGAGCTGTGCGTCGAGCTGGTCGGCGCCTTGGTGGACTTGCAGGCACGCCTTGGCCGGGTTCATCACCGCGCTGGCGTCGCGTTGGCGCGCATCACTGGCTCGCCAGGCGTAGGCATAACCGCCCTTCAACTCGTGGGTGTAATAGTCCTGCCAGCCTGCGGCATGCTCGATCACGGCGTTGATCTGGCGGCTTTGTTCCAGCAAGGTCGCCTGGGCTTGCAGATCGATGCGCACGGGCAGGGTTTGCTCGAACAGGCCCAAGGCGCTGTCGAGTTCCGGGCCGCGACTGGCATGGATCAGGGTGATCGGCACCTGCTGTTGGCCAGACAGACGACCGAGCAGCACGGCCCAGGCCGCCAGCATCAGCTCGCAAGTCAATGCCGGGTGGACGGGCAGGTTGATGTCGATACGTTCCGGGCTGAAGCCACCGGAACGGGGTGTTTCCAGCGACAGCTGCAAGCTGGGCTGTTCGCTGTCAGCCGAAGGCTTCCAGAACAGCGCGCCGGGGTGCTCGGGCTCGTCTTCGGCAAGGCTCCAGCGCCACTCGGCGTAATCGGCGTATTGCAGGGTTTCGGACAGGTCCGGCGGGGTGTCTTGCAGCAGGGCAATTGCCAGCAGTTTCAGGCTGGTGAGGTCAAGATGACTGCTCGCTGCGGCCAGGTGCAGTACGTGCCCCTCGGTCAACTGCACCAGCGTTACGGTCAGTGGCGCAACCCAGTCAAGGGTGGTCAGGGCAACGCGCTGGTCTGCCGGGCTGAGGTGGCGCAGGTCCTTGGTCGCGACGGTCAGCGCGGCCTCGTCATGAATCACTTGCACCGGGTGGCGCAGGCCGGGCACCGGTGTCAGTTGTGTACGCAGGATCTCGCTGCCGCTGGCCATTGCTTGCAGGCGCTGGGTGAGGGTGTCGGCGTCTACCGCCTGGTCGATCGTCCATTGCAGTTGGCAACTGAACGTGTGTTCGGGTGCGTCGTTGAGGTGCGGGTAGAGCGACGCCTGTTGCGGTGAGATTCGAAAGCCTTGAAGTCCGTTCATGTTCAACTCAACTGCAAAAAAGGGGTGGATAGCGGTCAGACAGCCACGTCGCTGGACAGCAAGGCCTCGGCCATGCCGGTCATGATTGCGCGGTTGCCGGTAAAGGGTTCACGACCGTGCACCGCGAGCATGTTGTCGATAAACAGCACGTCGCCTTGTTGCCAGGAGAAACGCACCAGTGAATCCAGGTAGGCGGCGCGCAGCGACTCCAGCACCTCTGGCTCGATCGGTGCGCCGTCGCCATAGAAGGTGTTGGTCGGCAGGTCGAGGTCGTTGAAGTTGCTTTGCAGCGAATCGCGCAGGGCCGGCGGCAGGGTGCTGATGTGAAAAAAGGTCGCGTGGTTGAACCAGACCTCTTCGCCGGTACGCGGGTGACGCACCACCGCCGGGCCGCGTTGGCGGGTGCGCAGGCGGTTGTTTTCTTTCCATTCCACTTCGATGCCGACGCTGGCGCAGTAGGCTTCGACTTCGCTGCGGTCGGCGGACTGGAACACGCTTTGCCACGGCAGGCCGAAACCGTCGCCGTAATTGCGCACGTAGAGCACGCCTTTTTCACGAAAGCGCGCTTCGATGTCGGCGCTGATCCTGGCCTTGACCGCGCGGGTTGAGCCGATCGGCGTTTCACCACCGGTCTCGGACGGCAGTTGGCAATAAAAGAACAGCCGCAGCGGGAAACGCGGCGAATAGGAATGTTCGTTATGCGGGAAAATCATCTGGTCGGCCGGGTAGTCGGTCGAGGTATAGATATTGCCGCCGACCCGCGTACGCGGTGAGGCGCGGAACATGTATTCCAGCGCGCCGGGCGACATCGCAGCGATGACCTGATCGAAGTGTTCCACCGATGCGACGTCGAAACCGCGGAACAGCAGGGCGCCGTATTGCAGCAGTTTCTGTTCCAGGGCTTCGCGTTCGCCGGTGGCCCAGGCCACCAGGTCGACACCGTTGACTGCCGGCTCGATGACCAGCGGCAAGGCGTGATCGGGGCTGAGCAGGCGCTCGCTGACCAGTTGCTGGGGAGCGACGTTCATGGCTTTGCGGCGCACACCCCCCAGTGTGCGTGCGGCTGGGGGCACGATAGGCATACAAGCATCCACCTTGATCAAAGGGTCAGTGAGCGACGTTTGGTTTGCAGCAACTGGCTGCGACCGGCGAGGGCTTGGGATTGCTGGCGTTCATTGCGCAAAGCCTGATCCCAGGTGTCGATGCGTTGGGCCAATGCAGTCAGCGGCTCATCCAGCAGGTCGCGAGCTTCGTCGAGCAGGCGCGTCCACAAGTGTTGCAGGCGTTCGGCGCGTGCCTGATCGAAGTATTCCCCGCGGTATTTGAGCGTGGCGTCGATGCCGTGGCTGGCATGCACCAAGTCGAGCACCAAATGGAAGTCTCCCGGCGCCTGCGCGACGTCCACAGCCGTCAGCTGCGCCCCGGCAAGAGTGGTTGGCTCGACTCGCGAAGGTTGATAGTTGAGCTTGACCTGGAACAGCGGTGAATGGCCGGGGCGGCGTGTTGGCGCCAGCGCCGCGACGACCAGATCGAACGGCAGGTCTTGGTGGGCATACGCCAGGCGGGTCTGATCACGCACGTGCGCGAAAAAATCGGCCAGCGTGCCGTCCTCGCCGACCTCGCAGCGCAGGGTCAACTGGTTGACGAAGAAACCGATCATCTCGTTGTGCGCGGCCAGCGGGCGGCCGCTCACATCCGTACCCAGCAGGAAACGTTGCTGGCCGCTCAATTGCTTGAGCACCAGTTGATAGCTCGCCAATAGCAGCATGAACAGCGTCATGCCCTGTTCACGGGCGACACCGGCCAGGGTGTCGCATGTGGCTTGGGGCAGGCTGAAATTCACGCTGTGTTCGGTGTGTGTGGTGCCGCTGCCGCCCAGCTCCAGGGTTTGCGGCATATCGGCCAGGTGTTCGCGCCAGAAGTCCTGGTGGGTAGCGATGCGTTGAGCTGTCCAGTGCGCGGCTTCCCAGCGGGCGAATTCGAGGTACTGCTGCGGTGCGTCATCGGTGGCCTGAGTCGACAATTCAGCCAGTAGCAGTTGCGCGGAACGGCCATCGAAGGCGATGTGGTGCAGGGTCAGCAGCAGATCGTGCTGGTGATCGTGGCTGATCAGGTGGGCGCGCAGCAGTGGGCCTTGCTTGAGGTCGATCGGGGTCGCGTGCTCCTGGGCCAGGCAGTCCGCTAGATGATCGTGGAGGATCAACGGCACGTTGCTGGCCGCCAGCACCTGTTGCTGCGGGCCATCAACGCTATCGTGGTAGATCGTGCGCAGCACGCTGTGGCGCTCGACCAGGGCACTGAGCCGTTGCGACAACAGCGCCTTATCCAATGGGCCGTGCAGCTTCAGTTGCAATACCAGGTTGTGGTGGGTGTCCTGCGGGTTCAATTGATGCAGGAACCACAGGCGGCGCTGGGCGAAGGATTGGCGGCTATGGTGAGTAGTCGCGTCTGATTCGGGGCTGGCAATGGGCATTGGCGTGCCGAGGTACACCCGCAGCGCCTGCGCCCATTCGGCCAGGCTTTGTTCGCCGAACAGGCTCTGGGTGTCGAGGTTCCAACCCAGGTCGCGGTAAAGGCGGGCGGCAAAATCGGCGATGCCGATGGAGTCCAGCCCCAATCCGATCAGGCTGAGTTCAACGTCGACCGTGAGGTACGGATTGACCTCGTGCAAGACCTGCTCCAACCACTGACGGCAGGCAGACAGGCTCGGTTGCTCACGCAATTGCTCGGCCTCGATCCGTTCCACCGGCGCGCTTGCTTGCCCGCCGCTCTGGGCGATGATGCTCAAGGTGCCGGCCGCCAGTTGGCTACGTGCGCCTTGACGGGCGATCTTGCCGCTGGTGGTCATCGGAATGGTGCCGGCTTGCACCAGCACAATCTGGTCGATACCGCAGTCGGCCGCTTCACGCACGGCGGTTTGCATCGACGCGAACAGCGCCGGGTGATGCGCCGGGTCAACGAACTTGCGCTGCGGTTCGGCAACGATCACTAGTTTCTCGCGGCCCAGCAGCGGGTCCATCTGCGAGAAGGCGGCGATGCGCCCGGTGCGGATGCCCGGCTCGCTGTCAGTGATCGCAAACTCGATATCGTGGGGGTAAAGGTTGCGACCGTTGAGTATCAGCAGGTCTTTGAGGCGCCCGCAGATGACGATCTGACCTTCATGCATGAAACCCAGGTCACCGGAGCGCAGGTAATGGCCGGGTTCACCGACTATTTGCGCCTCAAACGCGTAGCGGCTGGCTTCGGGGTTTTTCCAGTAGGCCTCGGCGTTGCTCGGGCCTTGCAGCCAGACTTCACCGATGCGGTCCGCGGCGCAGCGTTCGTGGGTGTTCGGGTCCGCGATGGCGACAGCGTGAAGCGCTTGCGGGTAGCCACAGGCGACAAATTCAACCGCAGCAGCGTCGCCGGACGCCAGGGTGACCTGGCCGGTTTCCAGTACGCTTTTGTCCAGGCGCAACACCACCGGCAGCTTGTTCGCAGGTGTTGCGCTGACGCACAACGTGGCTTCGGCCTGGCCGTAACCGGGGCTGATGGCCAAGGGGTTGAGACCGCACGCGGCAAAGCGTTGGGTGAAGGCGTCGAGCGTGCCGGGGTGGATCGGTTCGGCGCCGTTGATTGCATGCTGCCAGGCGCTCAAATCGAGCTGGGCGATAAGGTTGTCGCTGACGACGCGGTGACACAGGGCATAGGCAAAGTTCGGCGCGAAACTCGCGGTCGCGCGGTAGCGGCTCAAGGCCTGCAGCCAGGTGGACGGTGCATTCACGAAGGTTTGCGAGGCCATCAGGTAGCACGGCATGCCGCTGTAGAGCGGGGCGAGTACGCCGCCGATCAGGCCCATGTCGTGGTACAGCGGCAGCCAGTTGACCATGGCGCCGTGCTCATCGAAACCGTAGGCCTGGCGCATCAATTCGACGTTGGCGATCAGGTTGCGCTGGCGCACTTCGACGCCTTTGGGCGTGCCGGTCGAGCCCGAGGTGTATTGCAGGAACGCGACGGTAGCGCCATTGACCGACGGCCGTTGCCACTGGCTGGGCGCCGGTGTGCCGAGGTCTTTGACGGTCAACACCTCGACGCGGTTTTCCACCAGTTCGCGCAGACTGTCGCAATGTTCCAGCGGCGTGAGGATCAGCGCTGGCTGCGCGTCGATCACCACATTGCGCACACGGTCCAGATGCCGCGGTTTACGCGACGGCGGCGGGAACAACGGCACGGCGATCAGCCCGGCATATAAGCAAGCGCAGAACGCTCGGGCGTAGTCGAGGCTGCTGGGCAGCATCAACAGCACGCGGTCGCCTGGGCTGCAACGCGCCTGCAAGGCGGCGGCCAGGGATTGCGACTGCTCGTGCAATTGGGCAAACGTCAGGGTTTCGCCGATCTCGACGCCGTCGGGCAGGAAGTGCAAGGCAGCACGCTGTGGGAAGTGCAGGGCGTTAGCCTCCAGCACTTCGATCCAGTGATTGAATGCAAACATGGTGGGATTTACGCCATGGCCACGATGACTTTACGGTCACCGGTATAAGGATTGCGCCCGTGGGCGACCAGTCGGTTGTCGAGCATCAGGATGTCGCCGGGCTCCCAGGGGAAGCTGACGGCGGTCTGGTCATAGACCGCACGCACCGTATCGAGCATCGCATCGGGGATCGCCGAGCCGTCACCGAAATACACATGGCGCGGCAGGTTCTCTTCACCGACGGCCGCCAGCAGGCTGGCACGCACACCGGGTTCAATGGCCGAGACGTGGAACAGGTGCGCCTGATTGAACCAGACCCACTCACCGGTCTCGGGGTGCTGCAGCACGGCGGCGCAGCGCTGGCGGGTGCGCAGGTCGCCGTCAGCTTTCCATTCCCACTCGATGTTGTTGTCCTGGCAGTAGCGCTCGACCTGGGCGCGGTCTTCGGTGTTGAACACCTTTTGCCAGGGCAGATCGAGGGCGCCGCTGTAATTGCGCACATAGAGCAGCTCACGGCTGGCGAACGCTTCGCGAATCTCGGCCGGCATGCGCTGGTAGATCAGGCGGCTATCGCAAATCGGCGTTTCGCCGCCGGTTTCACTGGCCTTGATGCAGTGGAACCAGATGCGCGCAGGCCAGGGCCGGGTATAGGCCTGTTCGTTGTGCAGGGGGATGAATTGGTGAGCCGGGTATTCCGTCGAACTGTAGACCCCGGCGAACACTTTGCTGCGCGGGGTGGAGCCGAATTCGTAGCTGGCCAATGGCGCGCCGAAGCTGGCGGCGAAACGCTTGAAGTCGATGGGCGTGGCGACATTGAAGCCGCGAAACAGCACACCGCCCGCCGTACGCAAGCTGTCGTCGAGGCTGTCGCGGATCGACTGTTCGAGCGCATGGATCGACTGGCCCGGGCTGGCTTGCACGCGCCTTGGCAGAACGGCTGCGCCAGGGGCTTGATCCATGATTGAAACAGGCTCCGAACGTCCGTTCGGGTGTTCGATTGAAGTCATCCTTTGCACATCCTGTTTGTTTTTTTTGGCTCTGTAGCGACGTGACAGCAGGCCGTGAAAACTGGGCAGTGGCCTCGATGAAGCTTTGCAACGAAATGCTTATATCTCGTTACATGTGGTCATACTAGGTGTTAATGAGATGGATTATCAATAATATTCCTTTAATATTTTTTTTCGTCTAGACTCCGGCCCCGCTGGGGAAAAACAGCGATTTGCCAACGGATAAAAATACAAATAACTGCGGTAGGGGAGCGGGGCGTGAATTACAAAATTAATACACTTGCGTTGGCGGTAGGGTCTGCTATGTGCCTGTTGAACAGTGCATGGGCGGAGGATCAAACCTCGGCGGTGGAGATTGCGCCGATCACCGTCACTGGTGAAAAAATCAACCGCACACTTGAGCAGACCCAGTCGAGCGTCGCCGTTGTGACGGAACAGCAACTGCGCGACAAAGCCGATCACAACCTGATCGACGTGTTTGCCCGTACACCGGGTGTGTACAACCAGGCGGGCAACGAAAACTGGGGTATCCGTGGTGTGCCGGTGTCCGGTTTCGATGACCAGGGCCCGGCGACGCTGAACGGCGCAGTGTCGGTGTATGTCGATGGCGCGCAACAACCCAACCGTGCGCTGACGCTAAGCCCGATCGGCCTGTGGGACACGGAGCAGGTCGAGGTTTTCCTTGGCCCGCAGTCCACCACCCAAGGTCGCAACTCCCTGGCTGGTGCGGTAGTAATTCAGACCAAGAACCCGACCTTTGAACCGTCCTTCTCCGCCCAAACCAACATCGGCAACTACGGTGAACGCGGCGTGGCCGTGGCTGGCGGTGGCTCGATCGTCGACGACAAGATCGCCGGCCGTATCGCCATCGACACTCAGGACGGCGACGGTTATATCCGCAACACCACTAACCACGACGATGCCAACCCGCACCGCACCAGCAACTACCGCGGCAAGTTGTTGATCACGCCGAACGATGACACTGACGTGCTGCTGACCTACGCGCACAACGAACACCGCCAGGGCGACAACTCGATCACCCGCATCGGCGACAAGGTCCAGTATTACAAGATTGCCTCGAACACCAAGGCCTACGACAACCTTAACCAGGATACGGTGAGCGCGAAGATCGACTGGCGCCTCAACGAGGCCTGGACGCTGACCAACCTGACCACTTACACCCATTCGTCCTATACGGCGCGCAAGGACTTCGACCAGACCGCCACGGTGAATAACGAAATCCTGCGTAACCAGGCCGGCGACATGTTCAGCCAGGAACTGCGTTTGGGCTATACGTCCGACACCATCCGCAGTTTCGGCGGTGTGTACTACGGCCGTACCACCAACAGCTTCCACGACCGCCTGCTGTTCAATAACGTTCAGCGCGGCGCCGCCAAGGGCGATGTCGATATCAACAACGCCGCGTTGTTCGGTGAAGTGGACTGGGATTTCGCGCCGAACTGGACCCTGATCACCGGCCTGCGCTACGACTACGAAACCAACGATACCGACATCGAGCAGGATGACTTCTCCAGCCCTGGCAAGGTCAAGAAGACCTTCCACGCGCTGTTGCCGAAACTGGGCGTCGACTATCAATTCATCCCCGACCAGTACGTCGGTTTCATGGTGCAGAAAGGCTACCGTGGGGGTGGCGTCAACGTGCGAGCCGGTGGCGGTCACCAGGCTTACGATCCGGAATACACCACCAACTACGAGCTGTCGTACCGGGGTTCGTTCCTCGAGAAGAGCCTGCGCGCACGTGCCAACCTGTACTACACCGACTGGAAAGACCAGCAGGTCAGCGTGCTTGACCCGTCGGGTGATTTCTTCCTCGTCTACAACGCCGGTCGCAGTGACATCAAGGGCCTGGAAGTCAGCGTCGAGAAAGACTTCGGTGAGCAGTTGACCTTGAACATCGGCGGTGCCATCACCGACGCCAAGTACAAGGACTTCAATACCGGTGACGGCCTTGACCGCAGCGGCCAGCCGTTCCTGTACTCGCCGAAATACAAGATGTCTGTGGGCGGTACCTACCGTTGGAACGATCGCTTGACCCTCAACACCGACCTCACTTACCAGAGCACCGCGCCGTCTGACTTCGAATTTGACGCCAACGGCAACGTGAGCAAAGTGCGCCGCAGTGACAACTACGTCCTGACCAACTTCAGCACCGAGTACAAGGTGACCAAGAACGTCGCCGTGTCCGGCTACCTGAAAAACGCCTTCGGCAAGGAATACGTCACCAGCAACCGCATCGGCGACATCATCGATGTGGGCGCCCCGCGCACATTCGGCCTGGTACTGCGTTACGACATGTAAGTCGATGGGCGCAGGGGTGCGCATTCCCTGCGTCTGGTTTCAAGACTTTTGCTGCCTGGCGCGTTCGTGTCCAGGCAGCGCTGCTTGCTTCCAAACCCAGCCTCCATGGAGGACCTCATGAACGCTTTTTCGAATGCCACAACCGGTGGTGCGCAACAGCTACGCCTGTTGCACACTGGGCTGTCCCAACCTTACTGCCTGGACCTGACGCCGATACTCGAGCGCCAGCAACAGCAAGAATCCAACGCCCGCAGCTACCCACGACGCATCCCGCTGGTGCTTGAACGCGCCCATGGGATTTACGTACAGGACAGTCGCGGGCAAGTGTTTGTCGATTGCCTGGCGGGTGCCGGAACCCTGGCGCTGGGCCACAATCACCCGGTGATTATCGAAGCAATCACACAACTGATGGCCGCCGGTGTGCCGATGCACACGCTGGACCTGATGACGCCGGTCAAGGACGCTTTCGTTCAGGAAGTCTTCGGCTGCCTGCCGCCCGACTTTGCACGCAATGCCCGCATCCAGTTTTGCGGCCCCAGTGGGGCCGATGCGGTGGAAGCTGCACTCAAATTGACGCGCACCGCGACCGGGCGCCATTCGGTGCTGGCCTTCGAAGGCGCCTATCACGGCATGACCCTCGGCACCTTGGCCATCAGCGGCAACCTGTCCCCAAAAAATGCCCTCGGCGCGTTGATGCCGGGCGTGCAACGCCTACCGTACCCGCATGATTACCGCTGTCCGTTTGGTGTCGCCGGCGATCAAGGCGTGACCCTGAATGTGCGCTACCTGGAACACCTGCTCAACGACCCGGAAAGCGGCGTCACCTTACCGGCCGCGATGATTCTTGAGCCGATCCAGGGCGAAGGTGGGGTGATTGCCGCGCCGGATCGCTGGTTGCAGGAACTGCGACGCTTGACCCGCGCCCACGGTATCCCGCTGATTGTCGACGAAATCCAATGCGGCATTGCTCGCAGTGGCCGTATGTTCGGCTTCGAGCAATCGGGCATTACCCCGGATGTGATCACCCTGTCCAAGGCCATCGGTGGTGGCTTGCCGTTATCGGTCATGGTCTATAACGATTCGCTGGATGTCTGGCAGCCCGGCGCGCACGCCGGCACCTTCCGTGGCAATCAGTTGGCGATGGCGGCCGGTACGGCGACCTTGCGCTTCATTCGCGACAATGACCTGGTGGCGCACGCCGAGACCGTCGGCGCGCACTTGCGCAAACACTTGCAGGCGCTGCAGAGTGAATTCGCCTGGGTCGGTGACGTTCGCGGTCGCGGCCTGATGCTCGGCATGGAAATCGTCGACCCGCACGGGGTATCTGATGTACAAGGGCACCCACCGGTGGACACTGCGCGGGCCAAGGCTTTCCAGCAAGCGTGCCTCAAGCATGGGTTGATCGTCGAGCTGGGTGGGCGTCATGGAGCAACGGTGCGCTTCCTGCCGCCGTTGATCATCACCGAGCAAGAAATCGATTTTGTTGCGCAAATCCTGTTCCAGGCTGCCCACGCGATCACCACGCGGCCCTGATCGAGCCATGCCCGGTGCCTGCCAAGGGAATGGAAGGGCGCATTTTTCAGCGAAAGGACGACACATGCACAAGGCTGTATCGACACTGCTGTTTGCTGCGCTGACCCTGGGCGGCTGCGATGTTAGGCCGCTGCCCGTTGCTTCCAAGACGCTGCCGCCGCAGGTCAAGACCCTGACCGTACAACCCCGCGCCTTCGCCATGACTGCCGAATTACCGGGCCGCATTGAGCCGGTGCGCGTCGCAGAAGTGCGCGCACGGGTCGCCGGGGTGGTGCTGGCGCGGCATTTTGTCGAAGGCAGTGACGTCAAGGCGGGCCAGTTGCTGTTCAGCATCGACCCGGCGCCGCTCAAGGCCAAGTTAATGCGAGTTGAAGGTGACCTGGCCAGGGCCGAGGCGGATGTCTATCGCGCCAACGCCCATGTGCAGCGCTATACGCAACTGGTCGAGATCAATGCGGTCAGCCCGCAATTATTTGATGACGCGATGGCCGATCTCAAACGCGCCAAGGCCGACCGCCTGGCCGCAGAGGCCGACCGGGCCACCGCGCAACTCAATTTGGACTACTGCCAGGTGCGTGCGTCGATCAGTGGCCGCATAGGCCGTGCGCTGGTCAGCGAAGGCGCACTGGTCGGCCAGGACGAGGCCACACAGATGGCACGGATTCAACAACTGGACCCGATCTACGCCGACTTCACCCAGCCCGCCGAACAGGTCGTGGCGCTGCGCCAAGCCGTCGCCAACGGCCGCCTGGTGTTGACCGGGGAGGGCGCGGCCCAGGTCTCGTTGCAGGTCGGCAACCCGATGCAGACCCGCGCGGGCAAGCTGTTGTTCTCAGATATCTCCGTAGACCGCAGTACCGGCCAAGTCACTTTGCGCGGTGAGTTTCCCAACCCCGATAACGTGCTGCTGCCTGGCATGTACGTCAGGGTAGTGGCACCGGCCGGGGTGGACCCACAGGCGATGTTCGTGCCGCAGCAGGCGGTGCAGCGCGGCACTGACGGGCAGGCCCGGCTGATGCTGGTCGACGCCCAAGGCGTGGTGCAGGAGCGCATCGTCAGCACCGGCGCGATGCTCGGTCCCGACTGGCAGATCACTCAAGGCCTGAAGGCAGGTGAGCGGGTGGTGGTGGAGCGGGTCGACAAGCTCAGCGCCGGTAGCAAGGTCAGCGTTGTTGCTCTGGCTGCGCGACAGGCCGCAGACTGAGATGGCCGACTTCTTCATTGATCGTCCGAATTTCGCCTGGGTCATCGCGTTGTTTGTCGTGCTGGCGGGTGCGCTGACGCTCGGCCGTTTGCCCGTCAGCCAATACCCCGACGTTGCGCCGCCACAAATCAGCGTCAGTGCCAGCTACCCGGGTGCCTCGGCGCAGATCATCAACCTCAACGTCACCAGCCTGCTGGAAGAAGAACTCAACGGCCTGCCTGACTTGCTGTACTACGAGTCCACCAGTGCCAATGGCAGTGCAGACACCACCGTCACCTTTAAACCGGGCACTGACCCGGACCGCGCGCAGATTGATGTGCAAAACCGTTTGCAACGGGTGGTGGGGCGCTTGCCCCAAGCGGTGATCGAGCAGGGCTTGAAAGTCGAGCAGGTGCGCGCCAACTTTCTGATGATTTATGCCCTTTCGTACACCGACGAACAGCAGGATTCGGTCGGCCTGGCCGATTTTGCTGCCCGCGCAGTGAATAACGAAATTCGTCGTGTGGCCGGCGTCGGCCGCGTGCAGATGTATACCGCCGAGCGCGCCATGCGTATTTGGGTCGACCCGGCGAAGCTGGTGGGTTATGGCCTGTCGATGGCGGATGTGAGCAAAGCCATCGCGGCGCAGAACGTTCAGGTGCCGGCCGGCAGCATGGGTGAACGCCCGGGGCCGGTGGACCAGCAGATTACCGCTACCGTCATGGTTCAGGGCCAGTTGGAGTCGGTGGAGGCGTTTGGCAATATTGTGCTGCGTGCCAATGACGACGGCGCCAGTGTGCGAATTCACGATGTGGCGCGGGTGGAACTGGGGCGCCAGGACTACCGCTTCGATGCCCGTCTGAACGGCAAGCCCGTGGCGGCCATGTCGGTGCAACTCGCGCCGGGTGGCAATGCGTTGCAGACCGCGCAGGCAGTCAAGGCGCGTCTGGACCACCTGTCGAGCACCCTGCCGAGCAACATGCGCTTTAGCGTGCCGTACGATACGGCGCCCTTTGTCCAGGCCGCGATCAAGCAGGTCGTCTACACCTTGATCGAAGCCATGGTGCTGGTATTCCTGGTGATGTGGCTGTTCTTGCAAAAGCTGCGCTACACCTTGATTCCGGCGGTGGTCGTGCCGGTATGCCTGTCGGGCACGCTCGCAGTAATGGGGGTGTTGGGCTTTTCCATCAATATGATGACCCTGTTCGGCATGGTCCTGGCCATCGGCATGCTGGTGGACGACGCCATTGTCGTGGTGGAAAACGTCGAGCGCTTGATCAACCAGGAGCGCCTGTCACCCCAAGACGCGACCCGCAAGGCCATGGGCCAGATNNGGTTCGGTGGGCGTGATCTACCAGCAGTTCGCCCTGGTATTGTCGGTATCGATTCTTTTCTCCGGGTTCCTCGCGCTGACCCTGACGCCGGCGCTCTGTGCGGCATTGCTCAAGCCTTTTGATCCGGCACAGCGGCTGAATGGGTTCAACCGACACTTTGACAGGTTGACTGCACACTATGAGCGCATCGCCGGCAGCTGGGTGCAGCGGGGCACTCGCAGCGTGTGTCTGTACCTGTTGTTGCTGGCGGTGCTGGTGTTTGCCTACCACCGCTTGCCATCCTCCTTCATTCCCAGTGAGGACCAGGGCTACACCGTCACCGATATCCAGTTGCCTCCAGCGGCCTCCGCAGCGCGTACCGAAGTGACGGTGAACGCGTGGGAGCAATATGCCCTGGCACAACCGGCCACCCAACAGGTGCTGAGCATTCTGGGCTTCAGCTTTTCCGGCGAGGGAGCCAATGCCGCCTTGTCGTATATCAGCCTCAAGGACTGGTCGGTTCGCGGGGCCGACCAGGCCAGTCGCGCCGTGGCACAGCGCGCAACCC
>NZ_JACARK010000464.1:0-1015 GCF_013386655.1 Pseudomonas sp. K5002
CCGAAGAAGGCCGCACCATGATCCTGGTGACCCATGAAATGGCGTTCGCCCGGGATGTGTCATCCAAAGTCGCGTTTTTGCATCAAGGCCTGATCGAGGAAACCGGCTCGCCGGACTCGGTGTTTATCGACCCACGCAGTGAACGTTGCCGGCAGTTCGTCAACGCGCATCAAACTCGCTAACTCCAAAAAAAGACGGGGCAAGATCATGAAATCCAAACGATTGGCAAAGTGGTTGAGCAGTGCTGTGTTGATGCTGGCGGCAGGTACTGCGTTGGCGGCGGAGAAACCCATTGTGTTCGCGGTGGCGGCAGAACCCTACCCACCGTTC
This sequence comes from Pseudomonas sp. K5002, assembly GCF_013386655.1. Taxonomy (NCBI): domain Bacteria; kingdom Pseudomonadati; phylum Pseudomonadota; class Gammaproteobacteria; order Pseudomonadales; family Pseudomonadaceae; genus Pseudomonas; species Pseudomonas sp. K5002. The sequence goes on from NZ_JACARK010000464.1 coordinate 331, forward strand.
ACGGTAAAGGGCGGCAATGGTGAGTGGACGGGCTTTGAAGTCGACCTGATCCATAAGCTCTGCGGCTTGATGAAGGCTGAGTGCCAGATCAAGGAAGTGGCCTGGGACGGGATTATTCCGTCGCTGCTGGCGAAGAAAATCGACGTGATTTTCTCCTCGATGTCGGTCACCGAAGAGCGCGAAAAACAGATCGCCTTCAGCCGCNNCTGAAGGGCAAGATCATCGGCGTGCAGATCTCCACGGTCAGCGCCAACTACCTGAAGAAGTACTACGAGAATATTGCTGACCTGAAGTACTACGACACCCAGGAATCGGCCAACGCCGACCTGATTGCCGGGCGCACCGACCTGATGATGGCCGACGGCGTCGCCATCGCCATGATGGTCAAGACCCCTGAGGCCCAGGGCCTGGCCGAAATCGCCGAAGTGCCTTACGACCCGATCATCGGCCGCGGCGTGGGGGCCGGCCTGCGCAAGGAAGACACCGAACTCAAGGCCCGGCTCGACAAGGCCATCGGTGAGTTGCTGGTGAGCAAGGACTACGCCGACCTGTCCCAGAGCGTGTTTGGGGTATCGGTCAGCCCGTGCAAACGCGCCGACACGCCTGCCTATGTGAGCAAAGTCTGCGACAGCCCCTACACCAACTAACCCGGTAGAAAGAGAGTGCTTGTGGCGAGGGAGCTTGC
>NZ_JACARK010000464.1:1024-2167 GCF_013386655.1 Pseudomonas sp. K5002
CCACAGCAAGCGCCCTCGTCACAGGGGCACCGCGTGTCATCGAAATAGGGAGCCGCGATGTTCGATCTACTCAACTTCAGCGAACAAGGCTGGGGCAATGCACTGCTCAAAGGGCTTTGGATGACCCTGCAGATTTCCGCCGGCTCGTTTGCGGTGGGGCTGCTGATCGGCCTGGTGGTGGCCTGCGCCAAGCTCAGTGCACCGCGCCCGATAGCCATGCTGATGCGCGGCTACACCACGGTGTTTCGCGCGGTGCCCGAGTTGCTGCTGATCCTGCTGCTGTATTACGCAGGCTCGATGGGCCTCAACGCATTGATGCTGTGGCTGGGGTTTGCGCAGTTCAACATCAGCGGCCCGCTGGTAGCGGTCCTGGTACTCGGGCTGGTGCAAGGCGCGTACGCCTCGGAGATTTTCCGCGCGGCGATCCTCGCGATTCCCCATGGCCAGATCGAAGCGGCGCGGGCGTTTGGCTTGAGCGGCTTTGGCCTGTTCCGTCGGGTGACCCTGCCGATCATGGCGCCATACGCCCTGGCGGGGATGTCCAACCTGTGGATCAATCTGATCAAGGACAGCGCGCTGATCAGCGTAGTGGGCACCAACGAACTGCTGTACACCGCCAAACAGGCGGCGGGCTCGACCCGGCATTACCTGTTGTTCTACCTCACGGCCGCCGCCTTGTATTACCTGGTGACACTGGCCTCCAACTACCTGTCCGGGCGCCTGGAGCGACGTATTCGTCGCTGGATGCCGGTTGTCGAGTGAGCCGCACATGCCTGAGTGGATAAGTTATTACGCAGGACTGATCGTCAAGGGCTTGCAGACGACGCTGTCGCTGCTGGTGATCTCGGCAGTGCTCGGCTTCGCCCTGGCGGTGCTGGTAGCGCTGGCGCGGCTGTCCCGGCGCAAGTGGCTGGCCCGTTGCGCACTGGGCTACACCAGTGTGCTGCGGGGCACGCCGTTGCTGATCCAGATCTACATCTTCTATTACGGCCTGGGCAGCCTGTTTGCCCAGTTCCCGATGATTCGCGGGAGTTTCCTCTGGCCGTTCCTGCGGGACGGTTACTGGTACATCGTGTTCGCCCTGGTGTTGTCGGTGGGCGCGTACGTCGGTGAAGTGATTCGCGGCGGGCTGCTGGCCGTGCC
>NZ_JACARK010000465.1:0-8564 GCF_013386655.1 Pseudomonas sp. K5002
TTTGCCGTGGTGGCCGACGAGGTGCGGGCGCTGGCCAAGCGCACCCAGCAATCGACCGAGGAAATCGAACGGTTGGTGAGTACCTTGCGCAGCGCTGCGCAGGCTTCGGTGCAGCAGATCAGGCAGAGCGGCGAACTGGTCAAGCTGGCGGTCAGTGATGCCCTGGAAACCGAAAGCGCCCTGGGCAGCATCGCGGCGGCGGTGTCGTTGATCCAGCAGATGAACCAGCAGATTGCCGCAGCGGCCGAAGAGCAAAGCTCGGTGGCCGAGGAAATCAACCGCAGCGTCACCAGCATCCGTGCGAGTGCCGATCAATCGGCGTTGAGCATGCAGGGCAATGCAGCGTCGAGCATCGAGCTGGCGCAGTTGGGTACGGAGCTTAAGGGGATGGTCGGGCACTTCCGCCTTTGATCACCGTAGGCCTGCGGTGATCAAAGGGCAGGGCGGTCAGGCGTTGTTGGCCAGGAAGGTCAGCAGCGCTTCGTTGACGAAATCGGGGTTTTCCCGGCTGGAGATATGCCCGGCGTGCGGAATCAACGTCAGCGCGCAGCCGATCAAGGTCGCCATTTCCTCTGATTCGGCCGGTGGGCGTGGCTTGTCCTGCTCGCCACACATCACCAGGGTGGTGTCGGTGTCGAGGCGCGCCAGTTGTTCCAGCACATCCGCGCGGCTGAAGATAATCCGGCCCAGGGGCACGATGCTGTGCACCAGGCGCTCCTTGGGGAAGGCCTGCAGTGCGTTGCGGAAATCCTGGTACAAGGCCGACTCCCGGTCGATACCGGGACGGAAGAAGATCGGCGCCACCACATCCAGCAGCGGTTCCGGAATGGCGCCGGCATCTTCGATCATCTTGAACAGCGAAAAGTAGTATTGGCGAGTGGCTTCCGGCTCGGCGCCCAGGTGCGTGTCCATCAGCACCAGGCTGTTGACCCGCTCGGGAGCCAGCAGCGCCAGGCGTGCGCCCCACATGCCGCCGACCGACAAGCCCACGAGGTTGACCTGGGCAATGTCCAGGTGATCCAGCAGCGCCAGGTGCTGGCGTGCGAGGTCGTCCAGGGATGCAGTGTTTGCAGGCAGTGCGCCGGACTCGCCGTGGCCCCAAAGCTCGGGGACGATCACCCGGTACTGTTGCGACAGGGCTTCGATCTGCGGCGCCCACATCTGACTGTCCCACAGGTAGCTGGAACCGAGGAGAACGGCCGGGCCGGTGCCCTGGTCGAGGTAGTGCAGCGGTTGTCCATCGATGAGCACGACAGGCATGGCGAAGCCCTTTTCGTTAACGGAGTGAGGGGCCTTTTTTACGCTATTCGAGGGGAAGGGGATAGGTGCAGAGTGATGGCATGTGGCGAGCGGGTTTGCCGCCCACCACAATGGCAGGGGATCAGTCGTAGATGGCTTTCTTCTTCCAGTCGGCGTCCGCATCCACCACTTTCAAGCCTTCGGTCAATTCGTTGACCTCGTCTTCAGCCGGTTCAAGGTTGGACAGCACCATGGAGTTGGCGCGCGCCAGCTGTTTCTCGAGCAATTGCAGCTGCTGGCTGTACACCACCGGCTCCGGTTGCTTGCGCAGGTACTGCACGCCGCGTTCGAACGCCAGGCGAGCCTGGCCCGGCTGGCCTTGTTGCAGTGCGTGCTGGCCCAGGTTGTTGAAGAACTCGATGTGCAGCAGCACCAGGATATGGCGGATTTCCTTGATCCAGTGCTTGGCTTCATTGGTCGGCAGGAAACCGTCCTGGGCCGCTCGGGTCACCTGGCCATGCAGTGCTTCGAGCAGGAAACGTACATCCTTGGCCTTGGCTTCGGTCTGGATCGGGCCTGGCGGGTTGTTCACCGGAATCGATTCGCCCTGGGCCACCAGTGCGTTGAGTTCAGTGATGCGTGCCTTGAGCGACGCATTGGACTTGTCGAGGTTCAGCAGGCGCTGATTGACGTTGAGCTCCAGGCGGGTCAGCAGCAACTTGAGTCGCGGCGTCATCAACTGGCCAGGGAAGGTCTCGGTGATTTCGCCGCAGCGGCGCAGCCGGTCATTGAGTTCGATCCGGGTCCGGTTCTTTTCCAGCTTATTGTTTTCCACCACGTGGTTCATGTAGCCAATGGCGATCAGTATTACGATCCCGGCTATTACCAGCAGGGTGATCATGAGTGGTGTCACCGGTGTGACCTCTTTATGGGGTTTGCATTGAAGTGTAGTGACTGGTGCAATGACCGGATAGGACTGAGCGACCAGTTGCGTCAGTAGTTTCTTCTATATAGCGGGGCAGTCCCTGCGTAGATGCACATTGCCATCATTTGCTGTGGCGAACTATAGCGCCTTGTGGAACGCCAGAATATAGGCGCCAAAGCCTGGACGGCGAGAAACCCTTGCAACCCCCGTAAACCACGGCGAAGTCATTGATTTAAATAAATTTATCCTTGGGGGTTGACGACCTCCCAATCCATCCATAGAATGCGCGCCACTTACAGCGTAAAGCACACAGCGAAACGCGGTAGGGAGTGAATGTTGTACGTGTGTCCCCTTCGTCTAGTGGCCTAGGACACCGCCCTTTCACGGCGGTAACAGGGGTTCGAGTCCCCTAGGGGACGCCATATGCGGGAATAGCTCAGTTGGTAGAGCACGACCTTGCCAAGGTCGGGGTCGCGAGTTCGAGTCTCGTTTCCCGCTCCAAATTTAAGCAGTGTTGCCCTCGGGCGGCACTGAGTGAAACCAGGGCGTAATCTTCGGATTTAATCTCTGGGCACTGAAATACACACCATGTGTTTCAGTAGCGTGTCCCCTTCGTCTAGTGGCCTAGGACACCGCCCTTTCACGGCGGTAACAGGGGTTCGAGTCCCCTAGGGGACGCCATTTGCGGGAATAGCTCAGTTGGTAGAGCACGACCTTGCCAAGGTCGGGGTCGCGAGTTCGAGTCTCGTTTCCCGCTCCATATTTAACGAAAACGCCGATCAGCAATGATCGGCGTTTTTGTTTGTGGGTTTTTTGTGAGCCGGAGTGCAATGCCTCGGCCCACGTTGCGTTTGTACCGCTAGAAATTATCCATCGCATGGCACATCGATAGCCTTCCCGATGGCGTCGGTTCAATCGGACTCCATCGTTCGGCACCTTTCGGCAGCTCAGCAAGCTCGAATGAGCAACTCCCGGACATTGATGCTCGCACCATGTAGTCCATGCCGGGCTTGGGGATAAAGGTCATGGTGTTGAAACATTGCCGGCCATATTGCGGCAACCCAAGGTAATGAAAGGCAATGGGCGTGTTCGCCGGAATCACCTGTTCGGACGACACCGCACCGTCCCAGGTGTAAATCGGCCCCGGCATCCCCAGGCTTGCGCCATTGCGGTCGGCGAAGCCGGATTTGGCGGACACCATCACGCCTGCTCCGGGAACATTCCAGTCCAGACAATCGCGCCCGGGCACTGCGCGCACCATGCCGTCGCTGATAATGCGCAAGCGCGCCGTCTCGGCAGACGGTGGCGCTGTATAGGCGGTGTTGAGGGAGCGGACGTTATATACCTGGCCACAGCCGCTGAGGAGCAACAGGAACAGGGCGGGAATGACACGTAAAGTGCTCATGGCTGGCGGCAGTTCTGGCTGACCGACAGATGCGGCGCGGGCTCAAGCTTGACCATCTGCAAGCCATTAGCACCCTGGAAGATAAAATATTTGTTGCGACAATCCTTAAACGTCTCCGAGTAACCTTCAGCCCGGAATGCTTCCCCGTCGATCTCCCTGGTCACCGTATTGTTGCGGCTGACCACGGCGAGCACCTGCTCATAGCTCTCGCCCATCTTCACCCCGGGCTCACCGGTGGTGGTCATCGAATTGGCGCAGCCGCCAAGCCCGATGGCCGCCCAAACCAGCGCGGCACCGTACAGTCCATTGCGTGTGTTGTTCATCCCTGCTCTCCCTCCATGAGTTATGCAGGGTTGGTCAGCGCAAAGGCGAAAAAGTGCAACCTGGATATCTGGCAATGTGATATTGCCCGCAAAGCCATGCCATTTGCGGGCAACAGCTTAAGGTTTGCCCGGATGCGGCTGCGGGTACTCACTCGTCACTTCCAGTGCCTTGGCATACGGCCCGTCCCACAGTTGCTCGTGTAAATCTCCCACGCGCTTGGCCATCGCCTCACTGCGCATCACCACTTCCAGGTTGCGCGAGTTATCGAAATAACCCCCCAGCCAGTTACTGGTGCCCACCCACGCCACTTGCCCGTCGATTTCCATGGTCTTGCTGTGGATCACCCGCGCATAAGGAATGAATCCTTGCCTGGCCTCGGGCAGCGTGACGATCTTGACCTCGACATTCGGCAGCACCGCCAGGCTTTTCAGGTACGGCAATTCCAGCGCTTCGGTGTTCCAGTTGGATACCATCAACTTGATCGAGACCCCGCGCGCTGCCGCTGCACGCACTGCATTGTCGATCATCGCGTAGTAAGGCCGGGTTCTGTCAGGTCCATAGGACAGCGGCGCGTAGTCCAGCAGTTGTACGCGCACTTCCTTTTTCGCCTCGCCCAGCAGACGTGGCAGTTCCAGCTGCGAATCACCCACACCCGGCGGGTTGTAGCGCTGGGGGCTGGCTACCAGGTAGTTGCCGGTGCGTGCCGGTGTGGCGCCTGTGGCGGGCAGGGCAACAGGCTGGTTGCCGGCCAACGCAGCCTGAGCCTGCCAGTCCTGTTCAAAAATGGCCTGGGTCTGGGCGACGACATTTGCATCACTGATCAACAGCCCGGTTTCGTGGATATGCTCCAGCGAACGCCAGTCGAAGTTCTGGCTGCCGATAAACGCCTGCTTGCCATCCACAACCATATACTTGGCGTGGATGATCCCGCCACTCAGCTTGCCATAGGGCACGATGCGGAAGGTCAGGTTGGGAATGGCTTTCAGGCGCTCCAGGGTCGAGGCTTCCGACAGCCGCACGCCTTTTTCTTCCAGCAGGAAGCGAATTTTCACCCCGCGTTTGCCGGCGGCTTCCAGGTGTTCAATCACCTTGTCCATCACCGAGCCAGGATGGTCGGCCGCGTAGAACTGGCCGATGTCGATGCGGCTTTTCGCGCCGTCGAACAGCTGGATCCACACGGGGCCGGGCTGGCGCAGATCGGCGGTGCCAAGTTGGGTGTCCACTGGCACGGTGTGTACCAACTCAAATCCCGGAATTGAAAAGTCCGCCTGGGCAAGCGGACTGAGGAGCAGGCCTGCAAGGCCGGCGATACGTAATTTCAGCGATATGGACATAGGCGTCTCATCGGGCAAAAAAAAGGGCGGGCGCATGATGCGCCCGCCCCGGGAAGGTCACGCAGTGCGGGTGTGCAGCGGGGTCGGTACCAGGTGCGGCACTTCACCCTGCACGCGGGCACCGGTTGCCGCGCGGATCAGCAGGATTTTCAGCTGGTCGTTGATACGCTCCAGGCTGTCCTGGAAGAAGTTGTGGAACACCACGCAGAACAGCGCGATGGCGATACCCAAACCCGTGGCGAACAGGGCCGTACCGATACCACCGGAAATCTGGCCCGGGTCGGACACACCGGCACTGGCCAGCGCCTTGAAGGTGTCGATGATGCCGAGGATGGTCCCCAGCAGGCCGAGCAGCGGCGCGGCGGTGGTGATGGTTTCGATGATCCACAGGCTGCGCGACAGCGGCGCGCGGGTCTTGAGGTACTGGGTTTCGATCTCGTCGTCCAGGTCCTTGCGCGAACCATGGGACGCCTTCTGCGCCAGGATCGGCAGCACCATGCTCAGCGGCAGGCTGTCACGGCGAGTCAGGTTTTCCGGCAGGTCGCGTTCGCTGTGCACATTGGCGCCCAGCACTTCGGTCAATGCACGGGCCTGGCGGCGCACGTAGGCGAAGTAAATGCCACGTTCGATGGTGATGAAGATTGCAATCGCCAGTGCGGCGTACATCACATAAAAGGTGATTTGGTGAAGCAGGTTCATGTCCATGATGCTGAGCCTCGCAGTTAGAAATTGGCTTCCAGGGAAACGGTGACGGTGCGGTCAAGCCCAACGATGTAGGCCGGGTCGCCATCGCGGAAACCGCTGTAGCTCGCCGAGTTGGTCTTGGTGGTGTACACGCCGTCCAGGTACTTCTTGTCGAACAGGTTGTCGACGTTCAGGCGCAGGGTTGCGTCCTTGACGACTTTCTTGTCCACCGGCAGGTAGATACCGGCGCCGAGGTTGAAGATGGTGCGGGCGGAGATGGCTTCGTCGTTGGTCAGGTCGCCATAGAGCTTGCTGGTGAACTTGCCGCCGAAGGTGCCGTAGAAGCGCCCGTCGTCATAGCCGATGTTGGCCGCCAGCATGTTGGTCGGCACGTTGGCGAACTGCTTGCCGCTGGTGGGCAGCACGATCGGCTTGCCGGCGCTGTAGACGGTCAGGTCGTCCTGCTGCTTGGAGCTGGTGTAGGTGTAGGAGGTGTAGTAGTTGAAGTTGTGCGGCAGCTTGCCGCTCCACTCCAGTTCCAGGCCTTTGTTGATGACGGTGCCGGCGTTGATGTCGGCGGAATCACCGTTGCTGTCCAGGGAGGTGAGCTGGCGATTCTTGAACTGCATGTAGAACAGGGTCGCGGCGAGGGTGCTGTCTTCGCCGGTGTAGCGCCAGCCCAGTTCCTGGTTCCAGCTGAGTTCCGGCTTGGAGTCGAGGGAGCCGACGCCTTTGTCGTACAGCACGTAGTTCTGTGGAATACGCATGTTGCGCGACAGGCTGTAGAACAACTGGTCACGCTCGTCGAGCTGGTATTTCAGGCCGGCGTTGGGCAGCAGTTTGTTGTAGGTCTGGCTGGCCTTGCCGGGTTGCTCGGTGAGGCTGCCGTGGTTGGTGCCGTCACGCTCGACGTTCATGTAGGCAATGCCCGCGATCAACGTCCAGTCCGAGTTGATGTACCAGGTGTCCTGGGTCCAGACCTTTTGCGCCGGCGTCACGGTGTAGCGGTCGCGACCCTGTACGGTGTTGCCGTTGGCGTCGACCACGGAGTTGCCGTCGGGCCAGGTATCGCTTGGCTTGCCGTTGTTCTTGAGGGCAATGAACGGTTGGGTCTGGCTTTGGCGGGCGCGTTCATACCAGTAGCCGAATTGCAGGCTGTGGTCGCCCAGGTCCCAGTTCAGCTTGGTGGTGATGCCCGGGCGCCAGGTCTGGGTGCGCGAAGGGCGGTAGTAGACGCCGGTGGTCGCGGAACCGTCGGCGTTGTATTGAGCCTGTGTCGGCAGGTTGCCGAGGTCGAAAACGCCGCCCTTGTTCGAGCCACTGTTCAGCGCATAGGCCGAGGAGCCCACGCCGCTGCCGTTGCCGTAGTAGTAATACGGGATCACCGAGAGGGACAGGTTGTCGCTCAGCTTGTACTGGGTGTTGAGCACGGCGGTAAAGGTCTGGAACGGGTTCTGCGCCAGGTCGTAGTAGCTGCTGACCTTGCCGTTGGCGCCCACCGCCGGTGTCGCCGGGTACGGGTCGTACTTGCGGCCGTACTGCTGGAACTGTGCCTTGGTCAACTGGCTGTAACTGTTGTTGTCCTGCTCGTGGTACTTGAGGATCAGGTTGGCGGTGTTGCCGTTGCCGGCGTCGAAGAAGCTGTTCCACTCCACCTTGTCCGCACGTACGGCACCCGAGCCGCGCCACATCTGGCCTTCGGTGTGAGAAGCCGACAGCCAGTTGCTCAGGCCGTTGACTTCACCGGTATTGAGGCGGGCGAAGGTCTTGCGGGTGGCGTTGCTGCCGACCACTTGCTTGACGAAGGCACCGGTTTCCTTGGTGGGGCGAATGGTCACGATGCCGATGTTGCCGCCGCTGGAACCGATGTGCGGGCCGTCGGCTTCCGACGAGCCCTGGGTGACGAAAATCTGGTCGATGTTTTCCGGGTCGCCCAACAGGTTGGAGTACAACGCGTAGTTGCCGGAGTCGTTGATCGGCATGCCGTCCACCGACATACCGACCTGGTCGGAGTTCATGCCGCGCATGGTGAAGCGGAAACCCGAGAGGCCGGTGTTGTCTTCACTGGAGATGTTCAGGCCCGGGGTGTACTTGAGCTTGTCGATGGCGTTGCCGGTGGCCGTCTGTTTGTCCAACGCTTCCTTGGTGATGGTCGAGCGGCCCTTGGCGCTCTCTTCCTGGACCATGTAACCGCCCCCAGCGGTTGCCTTGCCCTGTACCCCAATAGTCCCGACGTCACTGTCGCTGGTATCTGCCATGACCACTCCATGGGTCATGCTCGTCGCGGCAACGAGTGCCAGATGAATCCGGGTGAACTTCATCACTGTCGTCCTGGTGGTGTGTGCTTATTGCACGCTGTAGTTGAAGGTGGCGGTGAAGCGCTGCTCGTTACGTCCACCGAAGGCTTGTTCGGGGAACGGTTTCACCTGCTTGATACGGCGCAGGCTGTTGGTGGCGGCCCGGTTGAGCAGCATGCTCGGCGCCGGGGTCTGGATCCCGGAGTCGAGGACGCGGCCTTGGCGGTCCACCATTAACCAGACCACCACCTCGCCACTCGGGCGTTCAAGGGACGCCTGGCGCCCGGTGGGGTATTGCTTGTAGGTGTCCAACTCGTTGCGCAAGCCCTTGAGGTAGCCGCCTTCCAGTGCCTGGC
>NZ_JACARK010000466.1:0-6487 GCF_013386655.1 Pseudomonas sp. K5002
GTTGTTGCAGTCGCCCATGAGTTCGTTCAAGCGCGCGATGCAGATCCTCATCTGGATTATCTTCCCGCCGCGTGTCGACTTGCCGGGCGGCATCGACCGCGTGGTCAACTGGAGCCTCACGGCGCGCAAGGAAGGCCTGCTCGGGCTGGAAGGCGTGGCCGATGCCGAGCCCGACAGCTACGCCCGCAAAGGCCTGCAACTGCTGGTGGACGGCGCCGAGCCGGAAGCGATTCGCAGCATCCTCGAAGTGGACTTCTACACCCAGGAAAGCCGCGACATCAACGCTGCCAAAGTCTTTGAAAGCATGGGCGGCTACGCGCCGACCATCGGCATCATCGGTGCGGTGATGGGCTTGATCCACGTGATGGGCAACCTGGCCGATCCGTCGCAACTGGGCAGCGGGATTGCCGTGGCGTTCGTCGCCACCATCTACGGCGTGGCCAGTGCCAACCTGGTGTTGTTGCCGGTGGCCAGCAAGCTCAAGTCGATCGCCCTGCGCCAGTCGCGTTATCGCGAGATGTTGCTCGAAGGCATCCTCTCGATTGCCGAGGGTGAAAACCCGCGCTCCATCGAATTGAAGCTCCAGGGCTTCATGGATTGATGGGAGGTATTTGTTGTGAGCCGTCGCCGCCGCGAGCCTGAAGAACACGTCAACCATGAACGCTGGCTGGTGTCCTACGCCGACTTCATTACGTTGCTGTTCGCGTTTTTTGTGGTGATGTACTCCATTTCCTCGATCAACGAAGGCAAGTACAAAGTCATTTCCCAGGCGCTGATTGGCGTGTTCAACGACGCTGACCGCGCCCTCAAGCCGATACCCATTGGCGAAGAACGCCCCAAGACCGTGACCCCGGCCAAGCCGCTGGTCAACGACAGCGATGAAACCGCGGCCGGCATCGGTGGCACCAGCGACCCGCTGAAAAGCATCGCCGATAACATCAGCGCGGCCTTTGGCGACCTGATCAGCTCCAACCAGATGACCGTGCGCGGCAATGAGTTGTGGGTCGAGATCGAGCTCAATTCCAGCCTGCTGTTCGCCAGTGCCGATGCAATGCCCAGCGACCAGGCGTTTACCATCATCGACAAGGTGGCGGCGATCCTGAAGCCGTTTGAAAACCCGGTCCACGTTGAAGGCTTTACCGATAACCTGCCGATCAGTACCGCGCAGTACCCGACGAACTGGGAGCTGTCTTCGGCCCGGGCGGCGAGTATTGTACGAATGCTCGCGATGCAGGGTGTGAACCCCGGGCGCCTGGCGTCGGTGGGTTACGGCGAGTTCCAGCCGGTGGCCAATAACGCCACGGCGGAAGGCCGTGCGCGCAACCGTCGGGTGGTGCTGGTGGTGTCGCGCAACCTGGACGTGCGCCGCAGCCTGACCGGTACCGGCACTGCCAATGCAACACCGGATGCCGCCTTGAAGCGGGCTGGCACACAAACTGCACCAGCGCCCGTAAAGGCGCCGGTTCGCGGGAGTGCCGTCAATTCTCCGTCACCGGCTCTATAACCCCATGCAATTTCTCGGTCGAGCCTGTGCCTGCCGGGAGGAACAATCCGAATGAGAGTCTGGGCAGTTGCCAATCAAAAGGGTGGTGTCGGTAAAACCACCACGTCCATCGCCTTGGCCGGCTTGCTGGCCGAGGCCGGCAAGCGTGTGGTCGTGGTCGACCTGGACCCCCACGGCTCCATGACCAGCTATTTCGGCTACGACCCGGATGCCCTGGAACACAGTTGCTACGACCTGTTCCTGCACAAGGGCAGCGTGCCGGCCGACTTGCCGGGGCAACTGTTGCTGCCTACCAGCAATGAAAAGATCTCGCTGTTGCCGTCCAGCACCGCCCTGGCCACCCTTGAGCGCCAGTCGCCGGGGCAGAGCGGCCTGGGCCTGGTGATCGCCAAGACCCTGGCGCAGCTGTGGCAGGACTTCGACTACGCGATCATCGACAGCCCGCCGTTGCTCGGCGTGCTGATGGTCAACGCCCTGGCCGCCAGCCAACAGCTGGTGATCCCGGTGCAGACCGAGCACCTGGCCGTCAAAGGCCTGGAGCGCATGGTCAGCACCCTGGCGATGATCAACCGCTCGCGCAAGCAGGCGCTGCCGTTCAGCATCGTGCCGACCCTGTTTGACCGCCGTACCCAGGCGTCCCTCGGCACCTTGCGGGTATTGCGCGATGCTTATCCGGACACCATCTGGCAAGGCTACATCCCAGTGGACACGCGCCTGCGAGATGCGAGCCGGGCAGGGCTGACGCCGTCGCAGTTCGACGGCAAGAGCCGTGGGGTGCTGGCGTATCGGGCGTTGCTCAAGCACCTGTTGTCCCAGCAACTTGTGGCGCAGGTGGCGTGATGATCATAAACAGCCCTGTAGGAGCCTGGCTTGCCAGCGATGCAGACGCCGCGGTTTTCCTGACCAAACCGGCTCTCGATTCAAGTCCGGACACTCACAGGCCGATAACCTCTGAATACAGGGTTGATGGGGCTTGCGCGTGGGCATACAGATGAACCGTCCCGTTGATTTCAAGACCCGGCCGCAACTGGCGCTGGAGTCCTACCTGGACGCCTTGCTCCAGGACGCCACCGAGGACATGCCGGAACCGATTCTGATCCTCGATGAAGTCATCGAGCCTGAACCTGCTGCCCTGGACGAGTTTCAGTTGGCGGTCCTGGAAGAGCAGGCCCGTGATGCGTTGGTGGTTCCAGTTGCCGTGCCGGTGCCTGTCGCACCGCTGGTGATCGCGCCTGTGGTGGTCGAACCGGTGGTTGAGGTTCACCTCCCGCCGAGCATCACGCCGCCGCCGGTACAGGGCGACGGTCGCCCGGTGTGGGCTGCGGAGCCGTTCGAATGTTTGCTGTTCGATGTCGCCGGGCTGACCCTGGCGGTGCCGCTGGTGTGCCTGGGGTCGATCTACTCCCTGGAAGGCCAGGAGTTGACGCCGTTGTTCGGCCAGCCGGATTGGTTCCTCGGGATCCTGCCGAGCCAGCAGGGCAACTTGAAGGTATTGGACACCGCGCGTTGGGTGATGCCCGACCGCTACCGCGATGACTTCCGCCAGGGCCTGCAATACGTTATTTCGGTCCAGGGCTACGAGTGGGGGCTGGCGGTGCATCAGGTCAGCCGCTCATTGCGCCTGGACCCGAACGAAATCAAATGGCGCAGCCACCGGGGCCAGCGGCCATGGCTGGCGGGCACTGTGATCGAACACATGTGCGCGTTGCTGGATGTCGCCGAACTGGCGGAGTTGATTGCCAGCGGCGCGGTAAAAGCCATGCCGCTGAACAAACGCACTTGATAACAAGCAGCAGCGCTAAGGCGCTGCCCAAGAACACACACCGTAACCAACGGTATTTGAAGGGGTCTGGAGTATGAACAAGTCAGTGTCCGCACAAGGTCTGGTGGATGATCCAATCCTGCAATGGGTCACCTTCAAGCTGGACAACGAGTCCTATGGCATCAACGTGATGCGTGTGCAGGAAGTGCTGCGCTACACCGAAATCGCTCCGGTTCCGGGTGCCCCAAGCTATGTGCTGGGCATCATCAACCTGCGCGGCAACGTGGTGACCGTGATCGACACCCGCCAGCGTTTTGGCCTGGTGCCGACCGAAGTCAACGACAACACCCGCATCGTGATCATCGAAGCCGACAAGCAAGTGGTCGGGATCATGGTCGACAGCGTGGCTGAAGTGGTTTACCTGCGCCAATCCGAAGTCGAGACTGCGCCGAACGTCGGCAACGAAGAATCGGCCAAGTTCATCCAGGGTGTCTGCAACAAGAACGGCGAACTGCTGATTCTGGTTGAGCTGGACAAGATGATGAGCGAAGAAGAGTGGCAGGACCTGGAGAATATCTGATTGTTTCTTGAGGTAGCGGTGATCGTCCTGGCCATCCTTTGGGCCGGGACCCTGGGCTTCCTGCTGCGTTATGTTCGCCAGCAACGGGAATTGGCCACTCGACAAGTCGAGCGCGACGCTGTGCGCGACCGGCGGATCCTGGAGCTGGCCAAGCGGGTCGACCACTTCCAGCAAAGTGCGGTGCGTGTGGGTGATGAAGTGCACGAGCTGCGTTCGGTGCTGGCGCCGTTGCCGGACAAGCTGTCGGCACTCGAGCAGCGTGACCCGTCGAGCCTCTCATTCGCCCAGGCGGCGAAGCTGGTGGGCATGGGCGCCACGGTGGATGAGCTGACCCAGTCCTGCGGGTTGACCCAGGCTGAAGCGCAGTTGATGAGCCGGTTGCACAAGGACAGCTGAAGGTTACGAGCTGCAAGCGGTATTGCTTGCAGCTTATAGCCGGTGCCGGTTGCTCAGCCATTCGGCCATGGTCGAGTCCTCCAAAGCATATTCACCACGGTTGGCTTTCCAGACCAACTCCTTCTCCCGCAGCACTTCCAGTGCTTTCTGCACGTTTGGTGTGCTGGCGTTCGGCTCGACCTGGGCCTGTTCCAGCTTGCGGTTCACATCCTGGAAGGTTTTCTCCGCAAAAGGCGAGAATGCCTGCTTGCCCAGGGTTCGTTCGCCCATCACTTCAAGTACCGCCTGTTGCAGCGGCGAGAGGTCGTTGTAGGCGCTCTCGTAGTCGCTCCAGATGCCGGCCTGGTGATTGAGTGCCCCGGTCCTCAGCAACTCGCCAAGGTTGCTGGCCTCGCCAAGACCCACGCTCACTTCGGTCAGTAGTGTGTTGAGCATTTCCGGGCGCCGGCCAACGAGCTGGAAGGCATAGTCCATGTCCTCCAGGTTGAACTGGTTGGTCGCGGCCAGGCGCTGGTTCCAGAGGTCCGTCACGAACTCGACGAAATCCCGGCTCAACAGCGGGAACGGCGTGATATGGGCGCCGAAGAACGGTTGTTTGCTCTTGAGTACCAGGTTGGCCAGTTTGTCCCGGCTGGAGCCGGTGAAGACCAGGCGCAGGCCATCTGCCGTGCTGCTGCCGTTGAGATGATCCCGTGCCGCCTTGAGGGCGAACATGGCGTTCACCCCACCTTCGCTGTTGAGGGCGTGCTGGGCCTCGTCCACGATCAGCACGATCATTTGCCCCGAGACCTGGTGCAGCACGTCCAGGGCGTGGCTGAGCGTGGTGCCGGCGGGCAATTGCGGTTTGGTGAAGTCCCAACTCAAGGTGCGCAGCAGGCTGATCTTGTCGATACCGGCTTTCTTGGCCGCCTTGCTCACTGCGCTTTCGAACTCGCCCAGGGCTTTGCCGATGGCGCCGGAGATCAGTTCAGCGGGGTCGACTTCGCGGTTCATCCACAGGTCCACGTACACCGGCAGCCAGCCCCGGGCCTTGCACTCGGGGATAAGGTCGTTGCGCAGGAACGTACTCTTGCCGGTACGGCGCGGAGCCGCGAGGAACATGCCGGAGCTGTAGTCGGCAAATGACTCGCCTGCCAGATCACGGGCGAGCGCTTCGGCGAGTAGCTTTCGACTGAGAATCGGGCGGGTAGGGCTCATGGGTTTATCCTGAACTATCGGGTTCGAGATAATCTATACCTCGAAAGATATAATTGCTATACACCACCCACCGCAACTGATCATTCCCACGCTCTGCGTGGGAATGCATCCCGTGACGCTCCGCGTCACCCCTGCGCAAGACTTGAACGTTGCAGCGCCGGTTGGACGCGGAGCTCCGAGGCGGCGTTCCCACGCAGAGCGTGGGAACGATCAGCCGGCTCCCACCTTAATAATCGTCGCCTCTTTCCGTCACATCCCGCTCCACCGGCCCCGCGTCCGGGTCGTAGCCCACCGGGAACTTGCCCTTCAGCGTCCAGGCAAACGCGATGATCTCGGCGACGGTGCGGTACAACTCTTCCGGGATGCTGTCGCCCAACTCCATGCGTGCCAGTAATTTGACCAGCTCGGCATTTTCGTAAATCGGGACTTCGTTCTCCCGGGCCAGCTTGAGGATGGCTTCGGCCAGGGCATCGTCGCCCTTGGCGGTCAGGGTCGGCGCTTGTTGCCCGTCGTATTTGAGGGCGATGGCCTGGCGGGGCGGGTTGGGGTTTTTCATGCGGTTTCATCCACCCAGCGTTGTTCAAGCCCGGTTTTCGGGCCCCGTGGCGGGGTACCGAGGTGGCAGTCGAGGTCGCCGACGTTGAGTCCCGACGACACCAGGCGCTCGCGCAGGCTGCCCAGGTGGCTTTCGATCAGGCTGGCGGTGAAGGGCCGGGTCGCCCACAACTGGCTCGACAGTTTGCCCTGGCTCAGTTGCGCCTGGACCTGCAACGGGCCGAGCGGCTCCATGTCGAGCGCCATTTCCACGCGCCAGAGCATTTGCTTGGGATCCTTGCTGTCCTTGCGTTCCGGCTGTTCCTTGTCGGGCGCCGGTTCTTCCCGCTGGAACTTGACCTGCAACGGCACGATGTCCTGCAAGGTGCGCATGGGGATTTCCAGCTGCCAGGTGGTCAAGAGCTTGCCGTCGGCGGTGGTACCGGTCTGCTCCAGGCTCGACAGCTGATGGCTTTGCAGGCGGGAGATGGCCCCGGCGGCCAGGCGCAGCAGG
>NZ_JACARK010000467.1:0-6162 GCF_013386655.1 Pseudomonas sp. K5002
CTCTACCAGGCCATCGTCGACGGTGATGCCCAAGGCGCCGCCGCCTGTGCCGAGGCTCACTTGCGCGCCGCAGCAAGGCGCCTGCATCTGGAACTGCCCGCTATCAATTAACCGATCCGAACCCTTTTAAAGCGTGCCGATGGCGCGCTGTTTTTTTAACAAAACCATTAGTCTGACAACCTGATAAGCAGACTGAAATGCGTAGGTACCCAAAACAATGATTTATGACTTTTGCATCATCGGCGGCGGCATCGTCGGTTTGGCCACCGCGATGGAGTTGCTCAAGCGCCAGCCCACCGCCTCGCTGGTGATCCTGGAGAAGGAAAGCCTGCTGGCCAAGCACCAGACCGGCCATAACAGCGGCGTGATCCATGCCGGCATCTACTACGCGCCGGGCAGCCTCAAGGCCGACTTGTGCAAACGCGGCGCCGAAGCGACCAAGCAGTTCTGCACCGAGCACGGGATCAAGTTCGAGGTGTGCGGCAAGTTGCTGGTGGCTTCGACTGATCTGGAAGTACAACGGATGGAAGCGCTGTACGCCCGCTCGCAGCTCAACGGCATGAAAGTCGAACGCCTGGACGCCGACCAGTTGCGCCAGCGCGAACCGAACATCGTCGGGCTGGGCGGGCTGTTTCTCGACGCCACCGGCATTGTCGATTACCGCGAAGTCTGCGAAACCATGGCCCGGGTAATTCGTCGCGCCGGCGGGGAAATCTGCCTGGAACGCACCGTCACTGCGATCGTCGAGGACACCGACAAAGTCACCGTCAGCACCCGGGGCGAAAGCTGGCAGGCCAGGCATCTGGTGGTGTGTGCAGGTTTGCAATCGGACCGCCTGGCCGTGATGGCCGGCGTCAAGATCGACCACCAGATCATCCCGTTCCGTGGCGAATACTTCCGCTTGCCGGAATCGAAGAACACCATCGTCAACCACCTGATCTACCCGATTCCCGACCCGGAGCTGCCCTTCCTCGGCGTGCACCTGACCCGCATGATCGACGGCAGCGTCACCGTTGGCCCGAATGCCGTACTCGGCCTGGGTCGCGAGAACTACCGCAAATTCTCGGTGAACTGGCGCGACGTGGCGCAGTACGCAAGCTTCCCGGGCTTCTGGAAAACCATCTGGCAGAACCTCGGTTCGGGCAGCGTCGAGATGAAGAACTCGCTGTTCAAGTCCGGCTACCTGGAGCAGTGCCGCAAGTACTGCCCATCGCTCAACATCGAAGACCTGCTGCCTTATGAAGCCGGCATCCGCGCCCAGGCCGTGATGCGCGACGGCACCCTGGTGCACGACTTCCTGTTCGCCCAGACCCCGCGAATGCTCCACGTGTGCAATGCGCCCTCACCCGCTGCCACCTCCGCGATTCCCATCGGCTCGATGATCGCCGACCGCATGTTCAAGCCCCACTGACGCACCGCACCACGCCTCACTTTGACAATAAATATAATGACTCATAAGGAAGTACAGAATGACGGCTACAGCCCGCACCCCGGACGTTGAAACCCCCGAGCAAACCAGGAAACGCCTGCGCAAAGTCGCGGCCGCGACGATCTTCGGTTCGATGCTGGAGTGGTATGACTTTTACCTGTACGCCACCATGGCGGCGATTGTGTTCTCGAAGATTTTCTTCGATAACAGCGACCCGAAAGCCGCTACGCTGATGGCGTTTTCCACCTTTGCCATCGGCTTCATCGCGCGCCCGTTCGGCGGCATTCTGTTTGGCTACCTGGGCGACAAGTTCGGGCGTAAACAAGTGCTGGTGCTGACCTTCTGCATGATGGGCGTGTGCACCACACTGATCGGGCTGATCCCCAGCTACGCCTCCATCGGCATCTGGGCGCCGATCGTGCTGGTGTTTATCCGCATCATCCAGGGCCTGGGGGCCGGTGCCGAATTGTCCGGCGCGGCGGTTACCTCTTACGAGCACGCCTCGCAAGGCAAGCGCGGCAGCCAGGGTGCATGGCCGGCGCTCGGGCTGAACCTGGGCTTGCTGCTGTCGTCGCTGACCGTGTACCTGCTGACCATCAACGGCAATGAATTCCTGCTGGCCGGCGGCTGGCGGATTCCGTTCATTTGCAGCATCGCGCTGGTGGGTGTGGGCCTGTGGGTGCGCAACAGCATCCCGGAAACCCCGGAATTCAAGGAACTGAGCAAGGAAACCGCAAAGGCCAAGGCGTCGCCGCTCAAGGCGCTGTTCAAGAACGACCTCAAGGGCCTGGCCGTGGTGTTCTTCGTGGCGATTGGCTACAACGCGTTGAGCTACATCTTCAAGACCTTTTCCCTGGCTTACCTCACCCAGTTCAAGGGTGTCGATGTGCACGTCACGTCGCTGTCGGTGACCATTGCCAGCCTGATCGCCATCGTCGCCGTGCCATGCTTCGGCTGGTTGTGCGACAAGTGGAGCAGCAAGACCGTGCTGATGCTCGGCGGCCTGCTGTCGCTGCTGTTTGCCTACCCGTTCCTTGCGCTGCTCAATACCGGTGAAAGCCTGATGATCTACGTCGCCATTGGCGTGGGCACCGGCATCCTCGCGCCGATGATGTTTGCGCCGCAGGGTTCGTTCCTGAGCCGCCAGTTCCCGACCCAGACCCGCTCCTCGGGCTTTGGCACCGGGCGGGAAATCGGCACCGCGATCGCAGGTGGCCTGGCGCCATTAGGGGCGTTGTCGATGGTGGCGGCGTCGGCCACTCACTCCACTGATGGCGTTGTGATAATCCTCGCGATCTCGTCCCTGCTGGTGGTGGTGTTCGCCTTGTGCGATCAGGGCCGTAAACACTCGGCATTCAAGAACTGAGGCAAAAAGTTCGGACCAACGGGTGCATGGATGCCCCTTCATCGCGCATCATGGGCACTTTCAAGCTCAAGGGAAACGTCCATGCGCGTTCTGTCATTGATGATGGGTCTTACGACGCTGGCCGCCAGTCTGGTGTTTACCGCCCAGGCGCAGGCGGGTGAAGAAAGCCTGTTGGTCGACTCGATCAATCAATACCGCAGCCAGGTCCAGCGCTGCGGCAACCAGGGCTCCCAGGAATTGCCACCGCTGGCCAGCGACACGCGGCTGGTGTTGCCGGTCAACAGTGTCGGCGACTTGCAGCAGGCGCTGGCGCGGGCGGCGTACCCGATGGTCAACGTCCAGGCCATCAGCCTGTCCGGGCCCAGGAACGCCGAAGCCGCGATGAAAGCCGTGCGCGAAAGTTTTTGCCGGGTGGTGCTCGACCCGCAATTCATTGATATCGGCGTGAGCAACAGCGGCCAGGACTGGCGCATCGTGCTGGCCCGCCCGCTGCTGACCAGCGGCCTGGGCGAGAGCCAGACCGAAGGCAAGAAGGTGCTCGACCTGATCAACACCGCCCGCCAGCAACCACGCCAATGTGGCGCCCAGGCCTTTGCCGCCACCACACCCCTGAGCTGGAACGAAGCACTCGCCAACGCCGCCGCCGGCCACGCGCGCAACATGGCCAACGGCAACTTCTTCGATCACCTGGACCACGATGGCCGCACCCCGGGTGACCGGGCTGAACTGGCAGGCTACATCGGCCAGCAGATCGGCGAGAACATCGCCGCCGGCATGGACACCCCACGCAAGGTGGTCGACGGCTGGCTGGCCAGCCCCGGGCACTGTGCCAACCTGATGAACCCGCAGTTCCGCGAAATGGGCGCCGCCTACGCCATGGACCCGAAAAGTGATGCCGGCATCTACTGGACCGGTTTGTTTGGCGTGCAGCAGCAATAACGGTTTGTATCCCAACGTATCTTCCCGGCGAGGCGACACACTGCGAGGTGCAGGCCCCCGGCGATGACACATTGCGGATACGCCGGCGCGGTTTCCTGTGCACACCGGCCCACCCCGGGCCACTTGCGAGGAAACCGTCATGTCCCAGAACAGCACCGTGCTCTACACCGGCAGAACCCACACCACCGGCGGGCGTGAAGGCGCGTCCCACAGCGATGACCTGCACCTGGACATCAAGCTGTCGCCGCCCGGCTCCAAGGCGCCCGGCACCAACCCCGAGCAACTGTTTGGTGCCGGCTGGTCCGCCTGCTTTATCGGCGCAATGGGCAAAGCCGCACAAACCCTTCACATCCGCCTGCCCGCCGACACGGCAGTGAGTGCCGAAGTGGACCTGGTGAACAGCCCGGAAGATGGCTATTACCTGCAGGCGCGCCTGCGGGTCAGCCTGCCGGGTATCGAACACTCGGCGGCGCAGGCACTGGTGGACCGTGCCCACCAGACGTGCCCGTATTCCAAGGCCACCCGCGGCAATATCGCGGTAACGATTACGGTGGCCTGAAGGGAGCTCAGCGAAGCATTATCCGGCCGAGACACTAAAGTGCCATCTAGTGGATAATCCCGCTGAACTGGCTGAGTCCCGGGATGTCTGTAGCTTGGCATCCCTACCTCAGCGAACCGTGGCAAGAAGGCGTTCACCGAATGACAAACTGGCTGCAAGGCGGCGGCGAAATGGCCGAACGGGTCCGGCATCACAACTGGGCCAATACGCCATTGGGGCCTTTGGAACACTGGCCGGACGTACTGAAGACCACCGTCGCCCTGTGCCTTGCCTCCAGTTTCCCCCAGGCGATCGTCTGGGGGCCTGCGCTGATCACGCTTTACAACGACGGGTTTATCCCGATTCTCGGCGACAAGCCTGATGCCCTCGGGCGGCCATTCAACGAGATCTGGCAGGAAGCCTGGCCCGAGATCAGTCCGATCGCGGATGCCGCCTTCGCAGGTGAAGCCACCTTTATCGAAAACTTCCCGCTGACGATCGAACGCGGCGGCGCGCCGGAGCAGGCGTACTTCACCTTCTGCTACAGCCCGATCCGCGACGTACAGGGCAAGGTGGTCGGCATGCTCGACACCGTGACCGAAACCACCGCCACCGTGGTTTTGTCCCAGCGCCTGGCCGAGCTGAATGCAAGCCTGGAGCAGCGCGTCACCGAAAGGACCACCCTGCTGACCCAGACCGAAGCCGCCTTGCGTCAATCGCAAAAGCTTGAAGCCATCGGCCAGTTGACCGGTGGCGTGGCCCACGACTTCAACAACCTGCTGACCATCATTCGCTCATCCGTCGACTTCCTGCGGATGCCGAGCCTGTCCGAAGAGCGTCGCCAGCGCTACATGAGCGCGGTCACCGACACCGTGGACCGGGCCGGCAAATTGACCAGCCAGTTGCTCGCATTTGCCCGGCGCCAGCCGCTGAACCCGGAAGTGTTCGATGCAGGCCTGCGGGTGAAAAACATCGGCGAGATGCTTGAGACGGTGACTGGCGCGCGGATTCATGTGCACGTCGAACTGCCCGGGCAGCCGTGCTACATCCGCGCCGACTCCAGCCAGTTTGAAACCGCCCTGATCAACATCGCCCTCAACGCCCGGGACGCGATGAACGGCCAGGGCAGCTTGACCCTGCGATTGGACGCCGATCAAGCACTGCCGAGCATCCGTGGTGACGCCGGTTCACGCCAGGCGTTCATCGCCATTTCACTCACCGACACCGGCAGCGGGATTCCCGGGGAGACGTTCGAGCGCATCTTCGAACCCTTCTTCACCACCAAGGAAGTCGGCAAGGGCACCGGCCTGGGACTGTCCCAGGTGTTCGGCTTCGCCAAGCAATCGGGCGGCAACGTCGATGTGGCCAGCCAGGTCGGCCAGGGCACGGTGTTTACCCTGTACTTGCCGCAAGTGGTACCTGAAGAGAGCTTCCAACGAGACACCCCGGACACCTGCGGGTTGATCACCGAATGCGCCCAGCGCCATATCCTGGTGGTGGAAGACAACCTGGAAGTGGGCCGCTTTGCCAATCAGATCCTCCAGGACCTCGGCTACCGGACCACCTGGGCAACCAATGCCGAACAGGCGCTGGAACTGGCCGGCGCAGACGCGTTGGGGTTCGATGCAGTGTTTTCCGATGTGGTGATGCCCGGCATCACCGGGGTGGCCCTGGCCAGGGAACTGCGACGCCGCCGGCCCGGCCTGCCGGTGGTACTGACCTCGGGCTACAGCGAGGAGCTGGCGGAAAGCGGCTATGAAGGCCTGGTGTTCCTGCCCAAGCCCTACTCGGCCGACCAGGTCTCACAGGTGCTGGCCAAGGCGCTGCTCAAGGGCTGAGGCCTATTCCGCGACGGCCACCTGGTTACGCCCGAGGGCCTTGGCGCGGTAC
>NZ_JACARK010000468.1:0-3610 GCF_013386655.1 Pseudomonas sp. K5002
TGAAGATCGCGGCGCCGGTGGCGTCGGCGGCATGGATGATCCGCCGATGGCTGTGGCCGCCTTCGCGGGTCAGGTGGAACTCGAAGCCGCCGTCGTCGGTGCCGGAATGTTCGTCGCGGGTGAAGGGCACGCCCTGGTCGATCAGCCACTGGATGGCTTCGCGGCTATGCTCGACGGTGAAGCGCACCGCTTCTTCATTGCACAGGCCGCCGCCGGCATTCAGGGTGTCTTCGACGTGGGATTGCACGGTGTCGGTGTCATCGAGCACCGCGGCGACACCGCCCTGGGCCCAGAACGTCGAGCCATTGGCGAGGTCGCCCTTGCTCAGTACGGCTATGCGCAGGTGGCCCGGCAGGGTCAGTGCAAGGCTCAAGCCCGCAGCGCCGCTGCCAATCACCAGGACATCGTGTTGAAACTGTTGGCTCATTTGAAGGATTCCGCAAAAAGCGATCCGTAGGGGGCGCAAACAGGACGCCTGGATCGGCGAATCAAAGGGTGACACGGCCCACTAGTATATAGAGGGGGGGAGCGGCACAATAGCCGGGCATTCGTGGCATTGTGAGACTACGGGCAACGAACTGCACGGCTTTCATGAAACGGACAGCGATTGGGATGGGAACTTTTTGCATAGGCCCCGACTCAATAGCAGGATGCCCGAAAGCTGGGAACACGCTGGATTTGCTGAGCCGCGTCTGTGTCAGGCGCGTCAGGAAACTGGCGACAGATTATTCGCGCAGCCGGCATTGCCCGCGCTGCGTTTTTCGTGTGTGCCAAATCAGTGCGCGCCGGAAACTTGCTTGGAGGGGGAGAACTTTTGCGAAAAGTCCGAGTCTATGTTTGCAAGCCTGATCGATTAGTTATGCAAGCCTCCTTCAAGTACAACGAGGAGTGTTCATGCTAACCCAGGAAGAGGATCAGCAGCTGGTCGAGCGCGTTCAACGCGGCGACAAGCGGGCATTTGATCTGCTAGTGCTGAAATACCAGCACAAAATTCTCGGGTTGATCGTGCGGTTTGTGCACGACACCCATGAAGCGCAGGACGTTGCACAGGAAGCCTTTATCAAGGCGTACCGTGCACTCGGTAATTTCCGCGGTGACAGTGCGTTTTACACGTGGCTGTATCGCATCGCCATTAACACGGCGAAGAACTATCTGGTTTCTCGCGGTCGCCGCCCGCCGGATAGTGATGTTAGTTCGGAAGATGCTGAATTTTATGATGGTGATCACGGCCTCAAGGATCTCGAGTCGCCGGAGCGTGCATTGCTGCGCGACGAGATCGAAGGAACCGTCCATCGCACTATTCAACAACTGCCAGAAGATTTGCGTACGGCGTTAACTTTACGTGAATTCGATGGTCTGAGTTACGAAGACATTGCGAGCGTCATGCAATGTCCGGTGGGTACCGTACGCTCCCGGATCTTCCGGGCTCGGGAAGCCATCGATAAAGCCCTGCAGCCGTTGTTGCAGGAAAACTGAGACAGCGGCGACAGCCAAGAGAGGAACCGCCATGAGTCGTGATGCCCTGCAGGAATCGCTGTCCGCAGTGATGGATAACGAAGCGGATGAACTGGAACTTCGTCGAGTGCTTAATGCATTTGATGATGCCGAAACCCGTGATACCTGGTCTCGTTACCAAGTCGCTCGGGCGGTGATGCACAAGGATCTTCTAATCCCTCGTCTGGATATTGCTGCGGCCGTTTCTGCTGCACTGGCTGATGAAGCCGTTCCGGCAAAAGCTGCTCGCGGTCCTTGGCGTAGCCTGGGCCGTCTGGCAGTCGCTGCTTCGGTGACCGTCGCTGTATTGGCAGGTGTCCGCCTGTACAACCAGGACGAAATCGCCGGTGCCGAACTGGCCCAACAGACCCAGCAACCGGTCATGGCCGGCCCGCAGGTCAAGGGTCCAGCCGTACTGGCCGGCTACAAGGAAAGCTCCGATACCACCGGGCCTATGGCCAACGGTGTACTTCAAGGGCAATCCGGCTGGCAGGATCAGCGTCTTCCAGGCTACCTGCGCCAACACGCACAGGAATCGGCCTTGAAAGGCACTGAAAGCGCTCTGCCTTACGCTCGCGCTGCAAGCCTGGAAAACCGCTAGTCCGCCAAGGAGCTTTATGCGCGCCATACCGCTCCTTGCGCTTTTGCTCAGTGGCTGGTTTGCAGTCCCCGCCCATGCCGATGAAGCCCAAGACTGGCTGACGCGTCTTGGGCGGGCGGAGCAGCAGCAAAGCTTTCAGGGCACCTTCATCTACGAGCGTAACGGTAGTTTTTCTACCCATGACATCTGGCATCGTGTCCAGAATGGTCAGGTCCGTGAGCGGCTTTTGCAGCTCGATGGTTCTGCCCAGGAAGTCCTGCGCGTCGATGGCCGTACCCAATGCGTGAGCGGCACGCTGGTTGCCGGGCTTGGGGGCTCCCCCAATACCTCTGCGCGTACCCTTGATCCGCAAAAACTCAAAGCGTTCTACGATCTTGCCGTCATCGGCAAATCGCGCGTGGCCGGTCGGAATGCGGTGATCGTCTCCGTGACCCCCCGCGATCAATACCGTTATGGTTTTGAGCTGCATCTGGATCGTGAAACTGCGCTGCCATTGAAGTCATTGTTGCTTAACGACCAGGGCCAGTTGCTGGAGCGTTTCCAGTTCACCCAGCTCAATACATCGGTGCCTGACGATCGTGACTTGCAGCCCAGTGGCGAATGCACGTCGGTGGCGGTGACCAACGCCAAGGCCCCGGAGGTCGAGATCCCTCAGGATTGGCGCCTCGACTGGTTGCCACCAGGCTTTCAGCTGGTCAACAGCAGTGCCCATAAAGACTCCCACACCAAGGTAACCGTCAGCAGTCTGATGTATGACGATGGTCTGGCGCGTTTTTCGGTATTCCTGGAGCCGCTTAACGGTGCGACCGTAAACGAGACCCGCACCCAGTTGGGCCCGACAGTCGCCGTTTCACGGCGGTTGAATACCCTGGAAGGCGAGGTGATGGTGACCGTCGTCGGCGAGATCCCGATTGGCACCGCCGAGCGAATTGCGCTGTCACTACGCAGTGGCACCGTGCCCGCCAAGCCTTGAGTTGTTAATCCTATGTTCATCCTGATATTTCAATGTTGCGCAGGAGATAGTCGATGCCTGCCTCTGCCGAGAGCATGAAATGTCTGGATCATTTTTTTCACTTGCTAATATCCCCTATGTTTTTTATAGGTCAGGGCTTAACGGCCCTGGCCTTGTTTTGTTCGCGGAACAAAAATGTCGGTCGCAGTTTTTCGGCGTTTATTGAACCCTGTCGCTCAACCCTGCTCGTCGTAACGGGAGCTGTATGTCGATACCACGTTTGAAGTCTTACCTATCCATAGTCGCCACGGTGCTGGTGCTGGGTCAGGCCGTTACCGCGCAAGCGGCCGAGCTGCCTGACTTCACCCAACTGGTGGAGCAGGCGTCGCCTGCCGTGGTGAACATCAGTACTACGCAGAAGCTGCCGGATCGTAAGGTCTCCAACCAGCAGATGCCCGACCTGGAAGGCCTGCCGCCGATGCTGCGGGAGTTCTTCGAACGCGGCATGCCCCAGCCGCGCACGCCGCGTGGCGGTGGTGGCGGCCAGCGTGAGGCCCAGTCCC
>NZ_JACARK010000047.1:0-14341 GCF_013386655.1 Pseudomonas sp. K5002
TGCCGATTGTGGCCCCGCTGACGGCGATCCTCGCCCCGGGCACTTTCGTGAGCATCAGCCTGCCGGCCTGGCTGAGCCTGGCCTATGTGTCGCTGTTCAGCATGCTGATCGGGTTTGTGTTCTGGTACCGCGGGCTGGCCCAGGGCGGCATTGCCGCCGTCGGGCAATTGCAGTTGCTGCAACCGTTTTTCGGCCTGGCACTGGCGGCCACGCTGCTGCATGAGCAGGTGAGCCTGGGCATGCTGGGGGTGACCGTCGCGGTGATTGCGTGTGTGGCGGGGGCCAAGAAGTTCGCCCGCTAGCCATCAGCGCTCAGGCGCAACCATCTTGAACTTGATGACAATCGCATTGGACACCACGCTGTCCGCCCACTCCCCCGCGCCGATCCTGAAGTCATCGCGCTTGAGCACGAATTCGCCGTCGAACACGCCAATGCCGCTCTGCTCCTTGAGGGCCACCTTGACCTCCACCGGCCGGGTCTGGCCCTTGAGGGTCAGGTTGCCGCTGAACAGGTAACGGTTGTCGCCCAGGTCAGTGATGTGGGTCGAGGTGAAGGTGCCCACCGGGTAGGTGGTCATGTCGAACCAGCCGGGCTTGGGCAGCTCGGTGTTGGCGTCGTCGCTGCCGGCATTGATGCTCGGCAGCTGGATGGTCAGTATGGTGCTGGCGGCAGCCGGGTTTTGCGTGTCGAAATTCAGGGTCGCCGAATAGGTGCCAAACGTGCCGTACACCTCTTGGCCCATCTGGTCATAGGTGAAGCTGATGGTGCTGGCCGTCGGATTCACGTCGGTGTATTCCACGGCGTACGCGTTAGACAAGGTGGCGAAGGCAAGGAAGACCGCTGGCAATCGAGATTTCATGGGATTCTCAACCGGGAATGAACACGCTGTGCACTGCTAACAGCGTAGGCGCTGGATTTATTCACGCGCCTGGCATTAGGCTCGTGCCTCGACGGAACTCAAACAACAAGGAGCCACGATGCCCGCGCTTTCCCTGCAAGACACCACCGCCCCCGAAGGCGTCTGTTATGGCTGCGGCAGCAGCAACCCCCACGGGCTGCACATCAAGAGCCGCTGGGACGCCGACGGCATCCACGTGATCGCCGAGCACCAGCCCGACGCCCGATACAGCGGCTGGCCAGACCTGGTCTATGGCGGTCTGATCGCGATGCTGGTGGACTGCCACTCGAACTGGACCGCCATGGCCTACCACTACCGGGCCGAGCAACGCGAACCCGGCAGCCTGCCGCGTATCGACTGCGTCACCGGCAACCTGGGAATCAAATTCATCAAGCCGACACCGATGGGCGTGCCGCTGACCTTGCGCGCAAAAGTCGAAGGTGACGTGGGGCGCAAAAGCCGCGTGGTGTGCGAGGTGTACGCCGATGGCGTGCTGACGGCGATTGGCGATTCGGTCTTCGTACGGGTCGACACCGGGCAACTGGCCGCCGCGGCCCATGGCCGGGAAGCCTGATACTGGTCTACATTCAGTCCCACCGCTAATCGAGGACGCTACCGATGACTCGTCTGACCGCCAAAGACTTCGCCCCTGAACTGCTGGAGCTTTACGATGGCTACGCCCACGGCAAGATCAACCGCCGGGAATTTCTCGAAGGCGCAGCACTGTTCACCTTCGGCGGGCTGACGGCCTCGGCCCTGCTCGCCGCCCTGAGCCCCAACTACGCCCTGGCCGAGCAGGTGAAATTCACCGACCCGGAGATCGTCGCCGACTACATCACCTACCCGTCACCCAAGGGCAACGGCACGGTGCGCGGCTACCTGGTGCGCCCGGCCAAGGCCAGCGGCAAGGTGCCGGCGGTGGTGGTGGTGCATGAAAACCGGGGGTTGAACCCGTATATCGAAGACGTCGCCCGTCGGTTGGCCAAGGCCGGATTCATTGCCCTGGCGCCGGATGGCCTGACCTCGGTGGGTGGCTATCCCGGCAATGATGAGAAAGGTGTGGAGTTGCAACAGAAAGTCGATCCCGAGAAGCTGATGAACGACTTTTTCGCGGCCATCGAATGGTTGATGCACCACGATGCAAGCACCGGCAAGGTGGGCATTACCGGGTTCTGTTATGGCGGCGGCGTGACGAATGCGGCGGCCGTGGCTTATCCGGAGCTGGGTGCGGCGGTGTCGTTTTATGGGCGCCAGCCGGAAGCCAAGGATGTGCCACGGATCAAGGCACCGATCATGTTGCATTACGGTGAGCTGGATACGCGGATCAATGAGGGCTGGCCGGCGTATGAGAAAGCGTTGAAGGCGGCCGGCACGACCTATGAGGCGTTTATCTACAAGGGCGCCAATCACGGCTTCCACAACGATTCGACGCCGAGGTATGACGAGGCGGCGGCGAATCTGGCGTGGGAGCGGACGTTGGGCTGGTTCAAGAAATACCTGGTGTAACCCGCCCTCCAAAACACCACCCAACTCATGTGGGAGCGGGCTTGCTCGCGAACGCGGTGTGTCAGTCAGCTGATGTTTGACTGATCCACCGCTTTCGCGAGCAAGCCCGCTCCCACAGGGGACTTTCAGCGTTCTTGAGCTCAGTGCTCCAGCGCATACCGCCGGCAATGATTCAAATACCCTTCCTCATGGCTCCCCACCAACTGCACCACACTGGTCCACAGCCACGAAGGCGCATCCAGTTGCTTGGAGCGGTTCTCTTGCAACAGCGCCATCCAATCCTTGCGCGTATCCCGGTCCATCTGCCGCGCATGGGCCACGCCGACCACCCGCGCCAGGTACCCGGCCGCGTGCATCGCATCAATCTCGCTCAGCTCATCCAGCTCCAGCTTCATGTCCTGGGGCAGCAGTTCGCGGATGAAAAACCCGTGATCCAGAAACCGCGTGGCCAACATCCGCTCCCCCAACGCCGGTGACAGGTGCCGCGCGCCCTCCACCACCCGCCGGCCGTTATCCCGAGGCATTTTTGCCCGGGCCGCACGCGGCGCCGCAGCGCCTACCGCTTCCTTGATGTCGAGCAGGCAGTATTCCTGATCAGACTTGTCCCCTACTCCCAGCAACACCGCATAACGCAGCAACCCAAGGGAGCTGCAACCCTTGACCCAATAGGCCGAGTCCAGCAGCTCAACCTCGGCGTCGTTGGAGCGGCCTTTGAGCGAAGTCACCAGCCGGTGGATTTCATCCGACGCGCACAACGTTTCAAGGGCTGATTTTTCCGCCCGCGACAACGACCAGAAATGCTTGCCCAGCGGAATCGTCGGCCGGGTGTTTTCAATACGTTCGCGAGCCAGATTCTTCCAGGTGCGCTCCACCGCACTGCGCATCCCGGCCTTGACCTGGGACGGGCGCGGCGGTGCCTCGTCGGGCTTGTCTTTAAACGCCTGCGCGTAGCCCACCATCATCTCTTCAAGCATGCGCGCGGTGGTCACCCCCGGCAGGTCCGAACCCCGCGCAGCGGTGGCCAGGGACAAGGCCAGGCGCACCAGGTCATGGGCCGGATTGCCGATCACCGCCTGGTCAAGGTCACGGATATGCATGTCGATCCGGCCCTTGGTATCGCCCGTGGGCCCAAGGTTACCGGCGTGGCAGTCGCCGCAGATCCAGATCGCCGGCCCGTGGGGCAAGCGCCGGCCGCGCTGGCTGTGCAACCACTCGTAAAACTGAACCGTACTGCCCCGCACATAGGCGTGGGCGGAGCGCGCCATCTTCAGGTTGCGCAGTTGCGTGAGGTGGGGCATTCGCGAAGAGGGACGCGGAATTTTCATAGAAGTACTCGTCGTGGAGATACGGTAGAGGCTGGCCCGCGACAAATGTTTCATTTTGTTTCAGAGGATTCTATTAATAAGCCACGCCAATCAATCCCACTGCAATCGGTCTTTCTATTCCTCCCGTCCCCGGGACTAGCATCGGGTCAACTCGATGCAGCGAGTCACAACCCTAACTGCACACATCCCCAAACACTGCCGCCCTAACAAAAGAGATAACGCAGATGAATGAAGTGATGAACACCGCACCCGCCAAGATCAACCTGGTCAAGGCCCGAGGCTCGCTGGTATGGGACGACCAGGGCAAGGAATACATCGACTGTACCGCCCAGGCCTGGTCGAACAATTTGGGGGCCAATGACCCCCGGGTGGTGGAAGCCGCCGTCGCGCAATTGCGCGAAATGACTCACATCCGCCCCAACTTTGGCTCACCGGCCCACACCCGGCTGGTGAAGAAGCTGCGGGAAGTCTCCCCGGGCACCCTCAACCAGATGGGCTTTGCCCTGCATGGCAGCCTCGCCGGTGAAATGGCGATGAAACTGGCTTTCAAGAACCGCCCCGGCGCACAGAACCTGCTGGTGCTGCAGGACGGCTACCACGGCCGCTCCCTGGCCACCCTCGGCGCCAGTTGGCCGCACCCGAACAATCCGTTCCTGGCGATCCAGCCACGTTTCACCCGCGTCCCCCACCCCAACCCGTACCGCACGCGCCTGGGCATGGACCCGGAAACCGAGTCGCAGCTGTGCCTTGGTCTGCTGGAAGAAACCATCCTCAAGGGCGTCGACGGTGGCGTGGCAGCAGTGATGATGGAACCGATCCAGGGCAATGGCGGGCATATCGAGTTCCCCCGCTCCTACTACAAAGGCGTGCGCGAGATCTGCGACCGCTTAGGCGTGCTGCTGATTTTTGATGAAGTGCAGACCGGTTTCGGGCGCATGGGCACGATGTTCGCTGCGGACTATTACGACGTGCTGCCCGACATCATCGTGTTCGGCAAAGGCGTCGGCGGCGGCTTCCCGCTGGCCGGGATCCTCGCCGATGACAAGCTCAAGTGGTTCGACGAAGGTGAAGAAGCCCTGACCTTCGGCCACTTCCCGGTCTCGCTGGCCGCCGGCTACGCCACGGTGGAAGCGATCGTCGCCGACAACCTCTGCGAAAAAGCCCGCGACTCCGGCGACTACATCACCGCCCGCCTCAAGGACATGCAAACCCGCCACCCGCTGATCGGCGACGTGCGCTGCCCCGGGCTGATGGCGTCCATCGAGCTGGTCAAGGACCGCACCACCAAGGAACCGGCCTGCCGGGAATCCCAGGAGGTGTATCGCCTTGGGGTGGAGCGCGGCGTATTGTTTGGCGAAAGCCGCTACGCCGGGCTGGGTAACCTGATCAAGGTCAAGCCTCCGCTGGATATCGAACGCCCGTTGCTGGCCAAGGCCCTCGATGTGCTGGACGAGGTGATCGGCATCATCGAGGAGCAACGGCCATGAGCACATTCGTTGAAAACACCGTGACCGCCCCGCCGAATGCCCAGGCCCCGCTGTCCAGCGACGACGCCGACCTGGCCAGCCTCGGCTACGAGCAAAAGATGCACCGCACCATGAGTTCGTTCACCTCGTTTGCCCTGGCCTTTTCCATGGTCTCGATCAACACCGGGGTGGTCACGCTGTTCGCCGACCCGTTCAACCGCGTCGGCGGTATCGGCATCCTTTTGTGGCTGCTGGTGATCCCGCTGGTGTGCTGCATCGTCATGGTCTACTGCCACCTGGCCGGGCGCATTCCGCTTACCGGCTACGCCTACCAATGGTCCAGCCGGTTGGCGGGCAATCACTTCGGCTGGTTTACCGGCTGGGTCGCGTTCACCTCGTTTGTCGCCGGTACAGCCGCCACCTCGGCGGCCATCGGCACGGTGTTCGCGCCGGAGATCTGGGCCAACCCGACACAGGGCCAGATCCAGGGCCTGAGCATCGGTGCCACGCTGGTGGTAGGCCTGCTGAACATCTGCGGGATTCGCCTGGCCACGCGGATCAACGACATCGGCGCGATCATCGAAATCATCGGCACGGTGCTGCTGGCGATTGCGTTGTTCTTCGGGGTGTTTTTCTTCTTCGAGCACACCCAGGGCGTGGCGATCCTGACCTCCGCACAACCGGTCAGCGGCGGCACCCTCAGCTTCACCACCCTCGCCCTCGCCACCTTGCTGCCGGTCTCGGTGCTGCTGGGCTGGGAGGGCGCCGCCGACCTGTCCGAAGAAACCAAGGACCCACGCCGCGCCGCGCCCCGGGCGATGATTCGTGCGGTGCTGGTGTCCAGTGTATTGGGCTTCGTGGTGTTCGCCTTGCTGAGCATTGCGATCCCGGGGTCGGTCAGCGAGCTGCTCAGCCACAGCGAAAACCCGGTGATCAATATCGTGCGCCTGCAACTGGGCAACGCCGCCGGCGTGGGCATGATCGTGATCGCCTTCGCCTCGATCCTCGCCTGCCTCATCGCCAACATGGCGGTGGCCACGCGCATGACCTTCGCCCTGTCCCGGGACAACATGCTGCCGGGCTCCAAGGTGCTGGCGAAGATCAACCCGCACTTCGGTACGCCGGTCGCCGCCATCGTGCTAATCACCGCCATTGCCGTGCTGCTGAACCTGGCGAGCGGCGGGTTTGTCACGGCGATCTACTCGATGGTCGGCCTGACCTACTACTGCACCTACCTGCTGACGCTGATTGCCGCGTACCTGGCCTATAAAAATGGCCGGATGCCGGGGGCGCCTGCGGGTGTGTTCAGCCTGGGCAAGTGGTTGTTGCCGATGATCGTCCTTGGCGGCCTGTGGGCCATCGCGGTGATCCTGACCCTGAGCGTGCCCGAAGAAAGCCACACCGGCGCCATCACCACCGGGGTTACACTCGGGGTCGGCGTGCTGTGGTGGTTGTTTTCGCTGCGCACGCGCCTTAACAATGGCACCGCCGGGCCGAGCGGCAAATTGCTCGACCACTAGTCGCTGATTGCAGCCAAACAACAAAACCCCGGGCGCCGGGGTTTTGTCTTGTCACCTTCAAGGAGCTTCCCGATGTTTGAACAGGCCAGCTGGCTCAATCAACCCCAGCAATGGAGCCGAGAAGGCCAGCGTCTCAAGGTGCGCACCGATGCCAGCACCGATTTCTGGCGCGAAACCCACTATGGTTTTGTGCGCGACAACGGGCATTTCCTGTTTGTTGAAACCGACGGCGACTTTACCGCCCAAGTCAAAATCCACAGCGCGTTTACCCACCTGTATGACCAGGCCGGGTTGATGGTGCGGGTGGATGAAGCGCATTGGGTGAAGATCGGTGCAGAGCTGTCCGACGGTGTGACGCTGTTGAGCAGCGTATTGACCGATGGCGTGTCGGACTGGGCCACCGGTGTGTTCCCGGGTGATCCCGAGGCGTTCTGGATTCGCGCCACCGTGGCCAAGGGCGTGCTGCGCGTGCAGGTGTCGGTGGATGGTGTGAGCTGGCCATTGGTGCGCCTGGCGCCGTTTCCCGTGGCTGCGTCGTATCGGGTGGGGCCTTATTGCTGCACGCCGGAACGTGGCGGGCTGGAGGTGGAGTTTTCCGAGCTTCAGGTAAGTGCGCCCAACGGCAAATCCCTGCACGACCTGTCCTGACTAACCCCGGCTGCTCGCCACTTCCATCGCCAACTCGGCAAAGTTGCGCGCTGCCACACTCGGTTGTGGCGGCAAGGCGACCGCGACTTCACACATCGGCATATCGCTGATCACCGGGAAGGCCAGGCCGGGCCGTGCATAAAAACGTGCGGTGGACAGCGCGGTGATACTGATCCCGCGCTCCGACGCCACCGCCTGCAACTCGGTCTCCACCGTCGAAGCTTCATGGACGATCCGCGCCGGCTGGCCATCGCGGTACGCGTCGGCGGTCCAGAAACTGCGCCACACGCCCACTCCCGGTGCAGCAATGATCGGTTCATCCAGCACGTCGTAGATGCTCACGCTGCTCTCCCCGGCCAACCGGTGGCTGGACGCCAGGCACGCCACGCAGGGTTCGGTCACCAGGG
The DNA here is from genome assembly GCF_013386655.1 of Pseudomonas sp. K5002. Classification (NCBI taxonomy): domain Bacteria; kingdom Pseudomonadati; phylum Pseudomonadota; class Gammaproteobacteria; order Pseudomonadales; family Pseudomonadaceae; genus Pseudomonas; species Pseudomonas sp. K5002. The sequence goes on from NZ_JACARK010000047.1 coordinate 7,772, forward strand.
TGTGCAACTCGATGTCCGGCAGGCCCAGTGGCGGGCGCAGCACCGACACGTCCATGCCCTCGTCGATCCCGGCATGGGGCGAGCCGAAGTCATACTCGCGCACCACCAGTTCGATCTCCGGGTAGCGCCTGGCGAACACGCTGAGGATTTGCGGCATCAAGTCCACACCCGCGCCGATCAGGAAGCCGATATTCAATGAGCCGCGTAAGCCGCGTGCATGTTCGTGGGCGGTGCGTACCAGGCGGCTTACGCCATTGACGATTTCCCGCGCCTCTACCAGCAAGGCCAGGCCGGCTTCGGTCAGTGCTACGTTGCGGGTGTTGCGTTGGAACAGTTGTACGTCCAGCAGCGCCTCAAACTGGCGGATGGTCTGGGACAGCGCCGGTTGCGAGACATGCAGACGGGTCGCGGCGCGCACGAAGCTGAGCTCCTCGGCCACCACCACGAAGGCCTTGAGTTGACGGATGTCTACGCCGGAAGTTTGCATTGCAGCCTCTTATGATCAGTGGCAGACCGAGTGGGAGAATAACCTGTGGCGAGGGAGCTTGCTCCCGTTCGGTTGCGCAGCGACCCTGAAACCATCCGCCGCGTTCTTGCTGAACTAACACCGCCGCTTCTTTGGGGCCGCTTCGCGGCCCAGCGGGAGCAAGCTCCCTCGCCACAGCGTCGACCCAACCTCAGTGCATGGCCACTTCACGCAACCACGTCTTGAACGCCAGCATCGCCGGCGTCTCGGCCCGTGACTGCAAGCGCGTCAGCCAATAACTGCCGGTGGTGATGCCGATCTCGAACGGCTGGCGAATCACGTCCGTCGCCAACTGCCGGCTGAACATCATCGCCGGCGCGAGGGCCACCCCCGCCCCTTGCAGCGCCGCCTCCATCATCGCCAGGGACGAGTCGAAAACGATACTGCGCGGCACCAGCGTATCGGCAGGCAAGCCCGCGGCCTGGAACCATTGCGTCCATTCATCCGCGCGATATGAGCGCAGCAGCGTGTGCTTCAACAGGTCCGCCGGAGCCTGCAATTGCCGAGCGAGTTGCGGCACGCACAGCACCGTCAGCGGCGCCTCCAGCAATTGGCACGCCTCGGTGCCGTGCCACGCGCCGGAACCAAACCGGATTGCGTAATCCAGGCCTTCGGCCGCCACGTCGACGCGGTTGTTGTTGGTGGACAGGCGCAAGTCGATAAACGGGTAGCGCGCCTGGAAATCCGCAAGCCGCGGCAACAGCCAGCCCACTGCAAAGGTGCCCACCGCGCCTACCGTCAATACTTCGCGATAATGCCCACCTTCAAACTGGCCTAAGGTTTGAGCTATCCGGTCGAAGGATTCGCGCAACACCGGCAGCAGGGTCTCGCCCTCGCTGGTGAGCATCAGGCCCCGGGGCAGGCGTTTGAACAGCGTGACATTGAGCTGCGCCTCCAGGCTTTTCACCTGGTGACTGACCGCCGCCTGGGTGACGCACAGTTCAATCGCCGCCCGGGTAAAACTCAAATGCCGCGCAGACGCCTCGAAGGCTCGCAGCGCGTTGAGTGGCAAATGGGAACGGAGCATGGCTTGACCCTAATTTTTCTAATGGCTGTTGCGAGATATCATCGTTTGCCGCGGGATCACAAACTGCCTAGATTTGCGGCGCCTGCGCAGGCAACGGTATTCACCCGATCACCTTCATGGAAGTCACGTCATCATGTACACATCCCTTTTTCCAACCGTGCGCAACACCGCGATATTCGCCTTATTGCTCGGCGCAGGCAACTGCATGGCGGCTACCGACATGCGCCAGGTCGTGGACAGTACGGTCCAGCCCCTGATGCAGCAACAGGACATCGCCGGCCTGTCGGTGGCGATCGTACAGAACGGCAAGGCGCAATACTTTAACTACGGCGTTGCCAGCAAGGAGAGCAAGCAGCCCGTCACCGAAAACACCCTGTTTGAAATCGGCTCGGTGAGCAAGACCTTCACCGCCACCCTTGCCGGCTATGCCCTGGCTAACGGCAAGCTGAAGCTGTCGGACCCGGCCAGCCAATACCTGCCGGCATTGCGCGGCGACACGTTTGACCACATCAGCCTGCTCAACCTGGGCACCTACACCGCAGGTGGCTTGCCCCTGCAATTCCCCGATGAGTCCGATAACGCCGGCAAGATGATCAGCTACTACCAGCACTGGAAACCGGACTTCGCTCCCGGCACCCAACGCCTGTATTCCAACCCGAGCATCGGCTTGTTCGGCCACCTGGCAGCGCAAAGCCTGGGCCAGCCGTTTGACCGGTTGATGGCGCAGACCCTGCTGCCGAAACTCGGCCTCAAGCACACCTTTATCAACGTGCCCAAGTCACAAATGAACCTGTACGCCCAGGGTTACGACAAGTCCGGCAAACCGGTGCGCGTCGGGCCTGGCGCCCTGGACGCCGAGGCCTACGGCATCAAGACCAGCACCTCGGACCTGATTCAGTACGTTGAAGTGAACATGCACCCGGCGAAGCTGGAGAAGCCGCTGCAACAGGCGATTGCCGCAACCCACACCGGCTACTACACGGTGGATGGCATGACCCAGGGCCTCGGCTGGGAGATGTACCCCTACCCAATCACGCTGGATGCATTGACGGAAGGCAACTCGGCGCAAATGGCCTTTCAGCCCCACAAGGTCAACTGGCTGACACCACCGCAAGCGCCCCATGCCGACACGCTGGTGAACAAGACTGGCGCCACCGGTGGTTTTGGCGCCTACGTGGCGTACGTGCCGAGCAAAGGCCTGGGGGTGGTGATCCTGGCGAACAAGAACTACCCGAATGCCGAACGGGTAAAAGTGGCCCATGCGATCTTGAGTGCGATGGATAAATAAATCCCTGCACACCTCAAATGTGGGAGCGGGCAAGCCCGCTCCCACATTGTTTTGTGGCGTGATTCTAGTTGGGTTTACATCCCCAGCCAATGCGGCAAGGCCAGCGATATGAACGGCAGGTAAGTCACCATGATCAGGAACACCAGCAGGATCATCAGCCACGGCAACGCCGCGCGGATGGTCTGCCCCAGCGTCAGCCCGGTCACTGCCGAGGTCACAAACAGGTTCAACCCCACCGGCGGATGCACCAGGCCAATCTCCATGTTGACCACCATCACAATTCCCAGGTGAATCGGGTCGATCCCCAGCTTCATCGCAATCGGGAAAAAGATCGGCGCCAGGATCAGCACGATCGCCGACGGCTCCATAAAGCTGCCCGCCACCAGCAACACCACGTTGACCATGATCAGGAAACCAATCGGCGTCAGGCCCTCGGAGATCACCCACGCGGTGATTTCCTGGGGAATCTGCTCCGTGGTCAGCACGTGGGCGAAGAGCATGGCGTTGGCGATGATAAACATCAGCATGATCGCCAGGCGCCCGGACTCCAGCAGCACCTTGGGGCAATCCCTGATCTTCATGTCCTTGTAGATGAACAGCGCGACAAACGCCGAGTACACCGCCGCCACCGCCGCCGCTTCGGTCGGGGTGAACATGCCGCTGTAGATCCCGCCCAGGATGATCACCAGCAGCAACAGGCCCCAGAATGCCCGGCGGGCGCAGGTCAGCCACTCGCGAAAGGTCGCCCGTGGCTGGGCCGGCAGTTTCTTGATGCGCGCGACGATGTAGATCGCGACCATCAACATCAAGCCCAGCAGCAGGCCCGGAATCACCCCGGCCATGAACAGCTTGCCCACCGAGGTTTCCGTGGCGGCCGAGTACACCACCATCACGATCGACGGCGGAATCAGGATGCCCAGGGTACCGGCGTTGCAGATGATCCCGGCGCCGAATTCCTTCGGGTAGCCCGAGCGCACCATGCCCGCCACGGCAATCGAACCCACCGCCGCCACTGTCGCGGGCGAGGAGCCCGACAGTGCGGCAAACAGCATGCATGCCAGCACCGCCGCAATCGCCAGCCCGCCGCGGATATGCCCGACGCAGGCGTTGGCAAAGTCGATCAGCCGCTGCGCCACGCCACCGGTGGTCATGAACGCACCCGACAACAGGAAGAACGGAATCGCCAGGAAGGTATAGGCGTCCGAGGTTTCAAACAGCTTGATTGCCAGGGAACTCACCGAGTCCGGGCTGAACATCAGGATCGACACCGCGCCCGACAACCCCAGGGAAATCGCGATGGGCACACCGAGGAACATGAACACGAACAGCAGCAAAAACAGACACAGAACGGCCATCAGTGACGCTCCTCATGGCTGCCGGCCAACTTGCTGGCTTCACCGGCTTCGTCGGCCAGGCCCAGCCCGGTTTGGCGGTGGGTGAAGATGCGGTAGAAAATTTCCAGGTAGCGGATGAACACCAGGGCAAAGCCGATGGGCACGATCACCACGATGTCGTCGACGTCGATGCCGAACTTGTCGAGGTCTTCGGCGCCGATGTGCGCGGTGGTGACCGCACTCAGCCATTTGTAGCTGGCAACCATGAACAACCCGGCGTAGGCCAGGCAGCACAGGCAAGCCAGCATGCCCAGCAGGCGCTGCACCCGGCGCGGCGTCAGCTTGACCAGCGCGTCCACGCCCAAGTGGCCGGCGGTGCGCACGCCGTAGGAGATGCCAAAGAAAATCAGCCAGCCGAACATGGCCTTGGTCAGCGCCACGCTCCAGGTCATGTCCTGGGCCCAGCCCATGGTGTGGTCACCCAGGGCGTTGAAGAAACCGCTGCTCCACGCCCACTTGTCGGCAAGGGCAAAGAACAGGGTGTAGATGTTGTTGAGCATGACGTAGACAAAAGTCACCAGGGTCATGGCGGCCAGCAGGATGGCGATAAAGCCTTCCTCCAGGTGCTCCCAGACGCGCCTTAGCGTTTGCATGGCAAAACCTCGCGAAGCGGAGATAGGTGTGTGCAAGGCTTGGAGGCGGGAACCGGATCAACATGTGGGAGCGGGCTTGCTCGCGAATGCAGTCTTTCAGTTGATGCATTCGGTGACTGATACACCGCATTCGCGAGCAAGTCGAATCGTCGCACCGCCGCTCCCACATTTGATCTCGGTGCTCTCCAAATTACTGGTTCGACGCGTCGGCCGCCTTGATCAGGTCAGCGCCGATTTCACCTTCGAACTTCTGCCACACCGGGCGCATGGCTTCGCGCCAGAGCTGGCGTTGCTCCGGTGTCAGCTCGATGATTTCGCTGGTCTTGGCGTCGATGATCTTCTGCTTGGCCGACTGGTTCAGCGCCTCGGCCTGCTTGTTCACCTCGACGGTGACTTCAACCATGACCTGGTCCAGGGTGGTGCGCACATCCGGCGGCAGGCCGTTCCAGAACTTGGCGTTGGTGATCACCATGTAGTCGATCAGGCCATGGTTGGATTCGGTGAAGTACTTCTGCACTTCGTTGACCTTCTGGCTTTCATAGTTCGACCAGGTGTTCTCGGTGCCGTTGACGGTGCCGGTCTGCAAGCCCTGGTACACCTCGGCAAAACTCATCTTGCGCGGGTTGGCGCGGATCGCCTTGAACTGCTCCTCCAGGACGCTGGAGGCCTGCACGCGGAACTTCAGGCCACGGGCATCCTTGGGCTCACGCAATGCCTTGTTCGCCGACAGTTGCTTGAGGCCGTTGTGCCAATAGGCCAGGCCGAGGATGTTCTTGTCTTGCATCGAGGTCAGCAACGCCTTGCCCTGGGCCGCCTGGAAACGGTCGACCGCCGCCAGGTCGTTGAACAGGAACGGCAGGTCGTAGATCTGTACTTGCTTGGTGTACTGCTCAAACTTGGCCAGGGACGGCGCCAGCATCTGCACGTCGCCCAGCAGCAGCGCTTCCATTTCCTTGCCGTCGCCGAACAGCGAGGAGTTGGGGTACACCTCGACTTTCACCCGGCCGGGCAGGCGTTCTTCAGCGAGCTTCTTGAACAGCAAGGCGCCCTGGCCTTTGGGGGTGTTTTCCGCGACGACGTGGGCGAACTTGATCACGATGGGGTCGGCCGCCTGGGCCAGGCCCGCGGCAAACAAGGTGGCGGCGCAGAACAGCGCCCGAGAAAGCTTGAGCATGGAAAATCACCTTCTTATTGTTGTGTTATAGGGCAAGGTGCCTGATGTCACGCGTATAGAGAATTTCGAATTTTAGATACCTGCGTTCGGCCTGGACGAACGCCGATTTTGCAAACGACAGAGATCCAATGTGGGAGCGGGCTTGCTCGCGAAAGCGGTGTGCCAGTCACCGGATGCACTGGCTGACCCACCGCTTTCGCGAGCAAGCCCGCTCCCACATTTCTACGGTTGCGCGGCTAATAATCGTTGGGCCCGCAACAACACCGGTGCATCCACCATCTGCCCGTCCAGCTGATACGCCCCGGCCCCATGGGCACCAGCGTCCACCACCCGTTTGGCCCAGGCCAGATCCTCGGCACTGGGGGCCAACGCCTGGTGAATCACCGCCACCTGCTTGGGATGGATACACAGCGCGCCGGCAAAGCCCATTTCATAGGCATGCCGAATCGAACGGCGCAGGCCTTCGGGGTCGTCGATGGCCGGGTGCACGCCGTCCAGCGGCGCCACCAGCCCGGCGGCGCGGGAATGCACGATCAAGGCAAGGCGAGCCTGGTCGAGGGCAAATTGC
>NZ_JACARK010000469.1:0-1715 GCF_013386655.1 Pseudomonas sp. K5002
GCTCGGGGCGGCCGGTGGCGGCGTAACGGGAGCGGGCGCCGGCGCACTGAACAGGCTGCGACGGTTACTGCGGGAGATGCTGTGCACCTTCTCGCAGAGCATCTGCTTGACCTTCTCGGGGTTGCGCGAGATGTCTTCGAAATTCTTCGGCAGGAAGTCCACCGCGCCGGCATCCAGCGCATCCAGGGTGACCCGGGCGCCTTCGTGGGTCAGCGAGGAGAACATCAACACCGGCGTCGGGCAGCGCTGCATGATGTGCCGCACCGCCGTGATGCCGTCCATCATCGGCATCTCGTAGTCCATGGTGATCACGTCCGGCTTGAGGGCCAGGGCCTGATCGATCGCCTCTTTGCCGTTGGTGGCCGTGCCGACCACCTGGATATTGGAATCCGATGAAAGAATTTCCGAGACGCGGCGGCGGAAGAAACCCGAATCGTCCACCACCAGGACCTTGACTACCATAAACACTCCGTTAGGCCGGGCGAGGGACAACCGCCCTGCCCGGGCCGAATCAAATACGCCGTGCGGCGTAACGCTTGAGCATGCTCGGAACATCCAGAATCAGCGCGATCCGACCGTCACCGGTAATGGTCGCACCCGACATGCCCGGGGTTCCCTGCAGCATTTTGCCCAAAGGCTTGATGACCACTTCTTCCTGGCCCACCAGTTGATCGACCACGAAGCCGATACGCTGGGTGCCCACGGAAAGAATCACCACATGGCCTTCGCGCTGCTCTTCATGCTTGGCCGAAGCCACCAGCCAGCGCTTGAGGTAGAACAGCGGCAACGCCTTGTCGCGCACGATCACCACTTCCTGGCCGTCCACCACGTTGGTGCGCGACAGGTCGAGGTGGAAGATTTCGTTGACGTTGACCAGCGGGAAGGCGAACGCCTGGTTGCCCAGCATCACCATCAGGGTCGGCATGATCGCCAGGGTCAACGGCACCTTGATGACGATCTTCGAGCCCTGGCCCTTGGTCGAGTAGATGTTGATCGAGCCGTTGAGCTGGCTGATCTTGGTCTTCACCACGTCCATGCCCACGCCACGGCCCGACACGTCGGAAATCTCGGTCTTGGTGGAGAAGCCCGGGGCGAAGATCAGGTTGTAGCACTCGGTGTCGGTGAGGCGGTCGGCGGCGTCCTTGTCCATCACCCCACGCTTGACTGCAATGTTGCGCAGTACCGTGGGGTCCATGCCTTTGCCGTCATCGGTGATCGACAGCAGGATATGGTCGCCTTCCTGTTCGGCCGCCAGGATCACTTTGCCCTGGCGGTTCTTGCCTGAGGCTTCGCGCTCTTCCGGCGTCTCGACACCGTGGTCGACCGCGTTGCGCACCAAGTGGACCAGCGGGTCGGCCAGGGCCTCGACAAGGTTCTTGTCGAGGTCGGTTTCTTCACCCACCAGTTCCAGGTTGATCTCTTTCTTGAGCTGGCGTGCCAGGTCGCGAACCAGGCGCGGGAAACGGCCGAAGACTTTCTTGATCGGCTGCATCCGGGTCTTCATGACGGCGGTCTGCAGGTCTGCGGTGACCACGTCGAGGTTCGACACGGCCTTTTGCATGGCCTCGTCGCCACTGTTCAGGCCCAGGCGCACCAGGCGGTTACGCACCAGCACCAGTTCGCCGACCATGTTCATGATGTCGTCCAGGCGCGCGGTATCAACCCGCACGGTGGTTTCGGCTTCACTGGCCGGTTGCTTGTCCGGGGCCGGGGCA
>NZ_JACARK010000470.1:0-2977 GCF_013386655.1 Pseudomonas sp. K5002
GCAAGCACGGCGTGAAGATCGCGATCGCCAGCGACCTCAACCCGGGCACCTCGCCGGCGTTGTCGGTGCGCTTGATGCTGAACATGGCCTGCACCCTGTTCCGCATGACCCCGGAAGAAGCCCTGGCCGGCGCCACGCAACACGCGGCCACCGCCCTGGGCCTGGGCAACAGCCATGGCTCGCTGGAAGTGGGCAAGGTCGCGGATTTTGTCGCCTGGCAGATTGATCGTCCCGCCGACCTGGCCTACTGGCTGGGTGGCGAGCTGGATAAACGCGTCGTGCGCCACGGCGTCGAAGTCACCGTTTAAGGAGTACCGCTGTGGATAAGGTTCTGAACTTCAAACAAGGCCGTGTGCCGCTGCTGATCAGCATGCCCCACGCGGGCCTGCGCCTGACGCCGGCGGTGCAAGCCGGGCTGATCCCCGAGGCGCAAAGCCTGCCGGACACCGACTGGCACATTCCCACGCTGTATGACTTCGCCGAAGCGCTGGGCGCCAGCACCCTGGCGGCGGAGTATTCGCGCTTTGTCATCGACCTGAACCGGCCTTCAGACGACAAGCCGCTGTACGTTGGCGCAACCACCGGCCTGTACCCGGCGACGCTGTTTGACGGTGTGCCGCTGTTCCGCGAAGGCCTGGAACCGTCCAAGGCCGAGCGCGCCACGTACCTGGAGCAGGTGTGGACGCCGTATCACCGCACCCTGCAAAACGAACTGGCCCGGCTCAAGGCCGAGTTCGGTTATGCGCTGCTGTTTGATGCGCACTCGATCCGCTCGGTGATCCCGCACCTGTTCGAAGGCAAGCTGCCGGACTTCAACCTCGGCACCTTCAACGGCGCGGCCTGCGATCCGCAGCTGGCCAGCGAACTGGAAGCCATCTGTGCCGGCCACCCGCAGTACAGCCATGTGCTCAACGGGCGCTTCAAGGGCGGGCACATCACCCGTCACTACGGCAACCCGGCCGAGAACATCCACGCCGTGCAGCTGGAGTTGGGGCAGTGCACCTACATGGAAGAGTTTGAGCCCTTCCGTTATCGCGCCGACCTGGCCGAGCCGACGCGGGTGGTGTTGAAGGAACTGCTGGAAGGGTTCCTGGCGTGGGGCAAGCGGCATTACTCCTGAGTGGCGTCGCTGCTGAGATAGCCTTCGCGAGCAAGCCCGCTCCCACATTCGACCGTGTTTCTTCAGGAGGAACACGGTCGAATGTGGGAGCGGGCTTGCTCGCGAAGAGGCCCTCAACAGCAACACACCTCCCAAGTCGTCTGTGTGCAAATCCCTGTCGCCACAGTTCGCTTTGATCAAGGTCTCGCTGGGTAAGGTGTTGGGCACGGCGCGTCAGACGCCACTCCCACAATAAAAACTGCCGAGTGAGACCGCATCGATGAAAAGACTGTTCAACCGTTGTCTGTTGATTCTCACCGGCGCCGCACTCTTGAGCGCCAACGCGATGGCTGCCGACCCGGCCTCGTGCAAGGTCGTGCGCATGGGCGTGGTCAGCTGGACCGACGTGATCGCCACCAGCGGCATGGCCGACGTGCTGCTCAATGGCCTGGGCTATGACAGCAAGCAAACCAGCGCCGTGCAGCAGATCATCTTTGCCGGCATCCGCGACAAGCGCCTGGATATATTCCTCGGCTACTGGAAACCGGCGATGGACAACAACATCGCGCCATTCCTCGCGGCCAAGCAGGTCAAGGTGTTCGACAGGCCGAGCCTGTCCGACGCCCAAGCGACGCTGGCGGTGCCGCAGTACGTTGCCGACGCCGGCTTGAAAACCTTTGCCGACATTGCCCGCTTCAAGGACAAACTGGGCGGCAAGATCTATGGCATCGAGCCGGGCAGCGGTGCCAATACCGATATCCAGAAAATGATCGACAGCAACCGCTTTGGCCTCGGCGGCTTCAAGCTGGTGGCGTCCGGCGAGGCAGGCATGCTGGCGGCGGTGCAGCGGGCAGTGAATCGCAAGGAGTTCGTGGTGTTTGTCGGCTGGACCCCACACCCGATGAACATCAACATGAAAATGGCGTACCTGACCGGCAGTGAAGATGTGTTCGGTGCCAACGAAGGCATGGCCACGGTCTCCACGGTGACGGCGCCGGATTACGCCGAACGTTGCCCCAACGTGACACGCCTGCTGGAAAACCTGACCTACACCGCGGCCCAGGAAAGCCAGTTGATGGTGCCGATCATGGACCGCAAGACGCCGCAGGAGGTGGCCAAACAATGGTTGCGCGACAACCCCGAGGATTTGCAGCGCTGGCTGGCGGGTGTAACGACCCTGGATGGCAAGGACGGCGTGGCGGCGGTGCAGGCCAGCCTCAAGCCCTGAGCAAATGAAGATCAAAATGTGGGAGCGGGCTTGCTCGCGAATGCGGTGGGTCAGCCACACAAGTATTGACTGATAGACCGCATTCGCGAGCAAGCCCGCTCCCACATTGCATTCGTGGCGGCTGTTAAATCCTTATCTTCAGGACGATCCTTCGATGTCCCATTACCCGATTTCCGCGCAGATGTGCACATTCGTCGAAAAAACCGAATCCTTCACCAGCGACGACACATCGCTGGCCGGATTGCGCCGAGGCTATGACCGCATGTGCCAGGCGTTCACCCCGGCGCGGCCCGAAGGGTTACAGGTGTCAGACGTTTCCCTGGGTGACGTGGGCGTACGCATTTATCAACCGGCGACGCCAATCCCTGATGGCGGCTGGCCATGCATCCTTTATATGCACGGTGGCGGCTGGGTGGTCGGCGGCCTGGATTCCCATGACTTCATGTGTGCTGAACTGGCCGACTCACTGCAAGTGCTGGTAATCGCCATCGATTACCGCCTGGCACCCGAACACCCGTTTCCGGCCGCCTTTGAGGATTGCCGTGCGGTCTGGCAGGCGATCCAGGTGGGCGAAGCGCCCCAGCCGATCAACCTTCAGCGTCTGGTGGTGGCTGGTGACAGCGCCGGCGGTAACCTGGCGGCGGCCCTGT
>NZ_JACARK010000471.1:0-1853 GCF_013386655.1 Pseudomonas sp. K5002
TCAACCCAGCGGCTGTAGGTCGGCAGGATCACTTGCTTGGCGATGGCCGCCGAGGTCACCGCTTGCGGGTCCTGGGGCGAGCACGCACCGAGGGCGAGGGCGGCCAGGCTGGTGAACAACAACTTGGGACGGAACATGTCGAGCTCCCTTCTGTAATTAGGACAAAGCTTATAAAGAATTCAGAAATGCCAGCAACGCGGCGCGCTGCTCGGCATTGAACGACAACACATGCTGCTGCGCCGCCTGGGCTTCACCGCCGTGCCACAGCACGGCCTCCATCAGGTTGCGGGCGCGGCCGTCATGCAAGAACTGGGTGTGGCCACTGACGGCTTGCGTCAGGCCAATGCCCCACAACGGCGGCGTGCGCCAGTCGCGGCCACTGGCTTTGAATTCGCTGCGGTTGTCGGCGAGGCCGTCGCCCATGTCGTGCAGCAGCAAGTCGCTGTAGGGGCGAATCACCTGGTTAGCCAATTCAGGTTCGGCGGCGATGGGCGCCGTGGTGAATTGCGGGGTGTGGCAGCCCTGGCAACCGGCCTGGTAGAACAGGTTTTTCCCGGCCAGCACTTGCGGTGCGTTGACGTCGCGGCGGGCGGGGACGGCCAGGTTGCGGGTGTAGAACAGCACCAGGCGCAGGATGTTGTCGCTGACCTCAGGCTCGCCATCCGGGCCATTGCCGTTGGGCGCCTGTTTGCAGGCCACTTGTGCATCGGTGCAGTCATCGAACGGTCTCAGGGAGGTGGTCAGGCCCATATCACCAGAGAACGCGTGAACATTTTGTTGATTGAGGTTCGGTTGCCCGGCTTTCCAGCCAAATCGACCGAGTACGGTCTTGTGTTGCGCGTCGTCCCAGACCCAATTCGCCCGCCCGACAATGGCTTCCTTGTCGGCGGTTTTCGGGTCGGTGTTGCGCAGGATGTCGGCGTCGGGGATCGCTTCGAGCAGCCCCAGGCCGATCATCGGCGGTGCAACCCGCGCCGAGAAGCGCGTGTCGGGGTGCATCGGCCCATAACCGAGCTGGGTGATTTGCAGGGCAGGCTTGCGCAATTCGACCACGGTGCCGTCCTTGAAGCGGACGTTGACCGGCGTGTAGTCGACCCGCACCTTGCCCTCCGGGGCGACGCCGGGCACGGCCATGTCCTGCAATTGCCCACCGTAGACCGGCTCGGGGACTACACCCAGTTGCTCGATGACCTTCGCATAGGGCGGTGCATCGGGAATCGACAGGCGTACCAGCATCGACACCGCGTTGGGCGCATCGGGCAATGGCGGATGCCCACGGCCATCCTTGATATGGCAGTTCTGGCAGGCATTGGTATTGAACAGCGGGCCCAGCCCGTCGCGGGCAGTGGTGGTGGACGGGGCAATCACCCAGGGGCTGCGAAAGAAACTGTTGCCGACGCTGAAGTCCAGGCGCCGGGTGGGCGACAGGTTGGCCGAGGGCAGGGAGAAGGCGTTCTGGTCGGTCTTCCTCACCGTGGTCGCGCCACCGGCACGCGCTTCACCAGGCTCGGCCTTGGTGAATCGCGGGGCGTCATCGCAGGCACTCAGGCTCAAGGCCATCAACAGTGCAGACAGGCGAAGGGGCGAACGGGACATCAGTCTTCCTGAACGTAGGCTGAAAATAAGGCCGCAAAGTCTAACAGGGCAGGGCGGATTGAATAAGAGCAATTATCGTTTGGTGGTATCCGATTCATTCCCGCTAGAATGACCGCACATTTTTCTCTGGAGGTGGCCAATGCAGGCTCTCGACGCTTTGCTCAACCGTGTTTCCGTGCCGCGACTGCTGGACCCGGCACCGACCCAGGAGCAGCGCGACCTGCTGTTCGCCGCTGCCATGCGCGCGCCCGACCACG
>NZ_JACARK010000472.1:0-2158 GCF_013386655.1 Pseudomonas sp. K5002
CCACGCTGTATGGCAGCAATGCCGGCGGCGTGATCCAAATGTTCTCCCGCAACGGCGAAGGCCCGCCGCGCATCGGTGCCGAGACGCTGGTGGGCAGTGACGGCCTGAGCAAGAACCACCTCACCGCCGAAGGCGCGGCAGACGGCGCAGGCTTCGTGCTGGACGCCTCGCGCATGGACACCGACGGTTATCGCGACCACAGCAGCGCCCGCCGCGACCAGACCTTTGCCAAGCTCAATTTCGAGCCCGATGAAGACAGCAAACTGGCGCTGATCTACAGCAGCCTGGAACAGAACGGCACGCAGGATCCGCTGGGGCAGGCGTGGGATGCGTACAAGGCCGACCCGCGCTCAGTCAGCAGCGCCGCCGAGCTATACAACACCCGCAAAAGCATCGACCACCAGCAACTGGGGATGAATTACGAGCGGTATTTCGGTGATGCCACACTGCAGGTGAATGCCTATACCGGGCGGCGGAGCGTGATTCAGTACCTGTCGATTCCCAAGGGAACGCCCGCCAACGAACGCGGCGGCGGCGTGGTGCAGTTCGACCGCAAGTTCTACGGCGGCTCCGTGCGCTGGATGCAACCGGTCGACAGCGTGCCGGGCGAGCTGATGATCATCACCGGCCTGGATTTCGACCAGAGCGAAGACAGCCGCCACGGCTACCAGAATTACAGCGGCAACACCCTTGGCGTAAAAGGCCAGTTGCGCCGGGATGAAATCGACACCGCCCGCAGCCTCGACCCCTACATCCAGGCCAACTGGGCCATCGACCGCTGGACCCTGCAAGCCGGGGTGCGCCACAGCACCATGGAACTGGACGTCGACGACCAGTTCCTGAGCAACGGCGACTCCAGCGGCAACAAGACCTACCAGAAGAACACGCCGTCCGTGAGCGTGATGTACGCCTTCACGCCCGACCTGCACGCCTACGTCAGTGCCGGCAAGGGTTTCGAGACGCCGACCCAGGCGGAACTGGCCTATGCGCCAGGCAATATCGAAGGGTTCAACTTCGGCCTGAAGCCGTCTGAAAGCACTCAATATGAAGTGGGCCTGAAGGCACAGCTGAACGATACCCGAGTCAACGCCGCTGTCTTCCAGATCACCACCGAGGATGAGCTGGTGGTGGATCAATCGATCGGCGGCCGCACCAGCTACCAGAACGCCGGACGCACCCTGCGTCGCGGCTTCGAACTGGGCATCGAAAGCCAGCTCAGCGAACAGTGGAGCACCAACATCGCCTACACCCGCCTGCAAGCCACCTACGACAGCGACTTCATCGGCGGCGGCAAACCGGTGGACAAAGGCAACTACCTCCCCGGTGTGCCGCAAACCACACTGTTCGCAGAGCTCAACTGGAAGCCCCGAGATTGGGTCAGCACCGCCGTGGAAGGCATGTACCGCAGCAAGGTCTACGTCGAAGACACCAACCAGCAACACGCGGCACCGGGCTACAGCGTGTTCAACTGGCGTGCACGCTTTGAGCAGAAGGTGGAGCACTGGACGTTCCACCAGACCCTGCGCCTGGATAACTTGCTGGATCGCCAATATGTGGGGTCGGTGATTGTCGGAGACGGCAACGGCCGCTATTACGAAGCAGCGCCGGGACGCTCGTGGTATGCAGGCGCCGGCGCCGAGTACACATTTTAGAAACTGACCATCGAACTTGTGGCGAGGGAGCTTGCTCCTGTTGGGCCGCGCAGCGGCCCTAAACCCCTAGCCCACTGCCTTTGGCAACCGCTGATCAATCACCCGATACAACGCACTGCTCTCAGGCCAGTTACGCATAAACCTTGCCCGATCCCTGGCATATGCCGGAGCGAAGCTGCTCAAGGACGTGTGCTGACACATCGAATCCAGGTCGATCAGCGCCCAGCGATCCGTGTTCCAGAACAGGTTATGCCCCTTGAAATCCCCATGGCTGATGCGCTCGCGGATCAACTCTGCGAACAAATAATCCAGGGCCTGCAATTCGGCCTCGGGTGCCTCGCCACTCTCAACATACGGCGCGAACCGCTCGATGATGTCCGGCCCCGGCAGGTACTCGGTCACCAGATACGCGCGGCTGCGCAGCCACAGGAAGCGCTTTTCCAGCAACGCCAGCGGCTTGGGCGTGGCGATGCCGAGGAACGCCAGGCGATTGCCTTCGCGCCACG
>NZ_JACARK010000473.1:0-3044 GCF_013386655.1 Pseudomonas sp. K5002
AGGTACAAAAAGGCCGCGATCATCGCGGCCTTTTTGTACCTGCTTACGAGCCAGTGGCTGGCTGAGTCGGATCCTTCACACCGCCATCGTCAAACAGGTTCAGCTTCTGCCGCAGCTCATGGGCTGGCAGCGGCTCCTGCTCGGGCGGCAGTGCGTTCGGGTCTGCCGGCACCTCGCCCGGCGCGCCTTCACCCTGGGTCGGTACCGGTGGCGTCGCAGGCGGGTCACCTTCAATTGCACGCTGGGCCTTTTTGGTCAGCACGACGATATCGATGCGTCGGTTGATCGGATTGAACGGATCCTTGGGATCAAACAGCTGCGAGGAAGCAAACCCCACCACCCGTGCCACTTGCGGGTCCGGATAGCTGCCGGCCACCAGTGCACGACGCGCGGCATTGGCCCGGTTGGCCGAGAGCTCCCAGTTGCCGAAGTCGCCCTGGCCTGCATACGGCTTGGCGTCGGTGTGGCCGCTGATGCTGATCTTGTTCGGCACCGCCTTGATGGTGTCGGCCATGGCCAGCAGGATGTCTTCAAAGTACGGCTTCAAGCGTGCACTGCCGGAATCGAACATCGGCCGGTTGGCGGCGTCCGTGATCTGGATGCGCAAGCCATCCGGGGTGATCTCGAAGGAAATCTGGTCCTTGAACTTCAGCAGTTGCGGGTTTTCCTCAACCTTGGTTTGCAGTTCCTGCAGCAGCAATTCCAGGCGTTCCTGCTCGACCTGTTCGGCCATGCTCTCGACGGTGTCGCGCTCGATCGGGATCTTTTCCTGGGGCGAGTCGGTCTTGATTTCCGGGTTGATGGTGCGCTCGGGCGCCAGTTGCGGCGAACCACCGAGGTCGATCACAAAAGGCGTGCCGCTCTCGGAGAAACCGATGGGGTCCTTGAAGTAACCGGCGATGGCGATCTTCTGTTCCGGCGTGGCAGTGGACATCAGCCACAGCACCAGGAAGAACGCCATCATCGCCGTCGCAAAGTCGGCGAAGGCGATTTTCCAGGCGCCGCCATGGTGCCCCGCAGCGAAGCGCTTGACGCGCTTGATGATGATCGGCTGGTTGTTTTCCATGGCTTAGCGACCGCGAACCGCTTGTTCCAGCTCAGCGAAGCTTGGACGGTGCTTCGGATACAGAACCTTGCGCCCGAACTCCACTGCCAACGATGGCGGCATGCCGGAAGCCGAAGCCACCAGGCAGGCCTTGATGGCTTCGTACAGATTCACTTCTTCCTTGGCATCGTGGGCCAGGGACGTGGCCAGCGGGCCGAAGAAACCGTAGGCCGCGAGAATACCGAAGAAGGTACCTACCAGTGCCGCACCTACGTGCATGCCGATGGCTTTCTGGTCGCCTTCACCGAGGGAGGCCATGGTCACCACGATCCCGAGCACCGCGGCAACAATACCGAAACCGGGCATGCCGTCGGCGATGCCGGTCACGGCGTGGGATGGGTGCTCCAGCTCTTCCTTGAGGCTGAACAGTTCCATGTCGAACAGGCCTTCCAGCTCATGGGGCGCCATGTTGCCGGACGACATGATGCGCAGGTAATCACAGATGTAGGCGGTCATGCGCTCGTCTTTGAGCACGGCCGGGTACTTGGCGAAAATCGGGCTCGCCGCGGCGTCCTCGATGTCGCCTTCGATGGCCATCATGCCTTCGCGGCGGCTCTTGTTGAGGATCTCGTAGATCAGCCCCAGCACTTCCAGGTAGAAGGTGTGGGAGAAGCGCGAGCTGAACATGCCCAGCGACTTCTTGATCACGTGCATCGTCATGTAGCCGGGGTTGGCCTGCAGGAATGCGCCGAACGCCGCACCGCCGATAATCAGCACTTCGAAAGGCTGGATCAGCGCCGCAATCTTGCCGTGGGAAAGGACGTATCCGCCGAGCACGCTCGCGATGACGACGATGATGCCGATAATTTTAGCCATAGGGGATGAGTACTTGCGCCGTCGGGTTCAGGGTCATATTCGCAAGAGTTGAAAACTCTTGTTCTACTTATCGGCAAATCTGCGCCAGACTATAGCCCGTTATGGCGAAAAACCAGTTCGGCCCGTCCCGGGCGTGTTGACCGCAAGTGATGATCGCGCCCCAATCATGGCAAATGAAACGACAGTCCCAACTCAAAAACCCGCCACCCTCGCCGCTTGGATAAAGCGCCTGGACGATGTGCTGTTGCCTGTTCCACAGGCGAGCCACGACCGGGTTTGCAAGGCCATCGGCGACAACCGCAGTTCGTTGCGGGATATTGCAGAGCTGATGCAGAACAGCCCGGCGCTGGTGCTGAGCGTGATGCGCGAGGCCAACAACCAAGCCCACGGCAGCCTCGCGGAGCCGGCAGAAAACCTCGAAGTGGCGATCAATCGCCTCGGCCTCAAGCGCACCGAGGAGTTGCTGCGGCGCCTGCCTTCCGTGCCGCTGAATGAAATCCCCGTGGCCCTGCGCCAGCTGCAGATGATCAGCCAGCACGCTTCGCAACAAGCCAGCGGCCTGTTCGCCAGCCGCCTGGCGCGGTTGTGGCAAGACATTCACTGGGGCAGCCTGCTGTTCCTTTCGCCGCTGTGGCCGATGGCGATTGCCTATCCCAAGCTGCTGGAAGAATGGGAGCTGCGGGTGATTCACAAGGGCGAATCGGCCCGTACGGTCGAACAGGAGCTGTTCGGCGTACGCCTGCTGGACCTGTGCCTGGGGTTGACCAACACCTGGCGCCTGCCGATCTGGGTGTCCCAGGGTTATACGTTGCTGCTGACGGAACAACGCTTGCTGGTCAAGGCGCTGAGCATTGCCCGTGAAGACGAGCCGTTGCGCCAACAGCAGTTGCTGGATGCCGACCCGAACCTGCGCCGCTGGCTGAACCAGCCGGCCAACACTGTGCTGTTGGCCAACGGCCTGGCGCTGGCGGCGCAGGAGTCCTGGACCTGCCCGCACACCCAGCGCTGGCAATACCTCACTGCGCTTTACCTGCAGCAACCGTTGGCCGAAGTGCAGCAACAGTCCCACCAACACGCGGCGATCAGCGCCCGCAGCACCCTGATGCGCGACCTGTGGCACCCG
>NZ_JACARK010000474.1:0-9333 GCF_013386655.1 Pseudomonas sp. K5002
GCGATCTTCAAGGCCATCGGCCAAGGCTTCGACGACGAGGCGCTGCACGACCCGCTGGCCCACCAACTGCAACGCCAGGGCGATCGGATCTTCGTCAACGAACAGCTGCGCACCAGCATCCCCGGTGTGTACGCCGGCGGCGATTGCGTCAGCCTCGGCCAGGACCTCACCGTCCAGGCCGTGCAACACGGCAAGCTGGCCGCTGAAGCCATGCACGCTCAACTCATGCTGAATGTGGAGGCTGCGTAATGGCCGATCTCTCGATTGTATTCGCCGGCATCAAAGCCCCCAATCCGTTCTGGCTGGCCTCCGCGCCGCCTACCGACAAGGCCTACAACGTGGTCCGCGCCTTTGAAGCAGGCTGGGGCGGCGTGGTCTGGAAAACCCTCGGCGAAGACCCGGCCGCGGTCAACGTCTCATCGCGCTACTCGGCGCACTTTGGCGCCAACCGTGAAGTGCTCGGCATCAACAATATCGAGCTGATTACCGATAGGTCCCTGGAGATCAACCTGCGGGAAATCACCCAGGTGAAAAAGGACTGGCCGGACCGCGCGCTGATCGTGTCATTGATGGTGCCGTGTGTTGAGGAGTCGTGGAAGCACATCCTGCCACTGGTGGAAGCCACAGGCTGCGACGGCATCGAGCTGAACTTCGGCTGCCCCCACGGCATGCCGGAACGCGGCATGGGCGCGGCGGTGGGCCAGGTGCCGGAGTATGTGGAACAGGTGACGCGCTGGTGCAAGACCTATTGCTCGCTGCCGGTGATCGTCAAGCTCACGCCGAACATCACCGACATACGCGTGGCGGCGCGGGCAGCGTATCGCGGGGGCGCGGATGCGGTGTCGCTGATCAACACCATCAACTCCATCACCAGTGTCGACCTGGAGCGCATGGTCGCCCTGCCGATGGTCGGCACCCAAAGCACCCACGGGGGTTACTGCGGCTCGGCGGTGAAACCCATCGCACTGAACATGGTGGCGGAGATTGCCCGGGACCCACAGACACAAGGCTTGCCGATCTGCGGGATTGGCGGGATTGGCAACTGGCGCGATGCAGCGGAATTCGTCGCGCTGGGCTGCGGCGCGGTGCAGGTGTGCACGGCGGCGATGCTGCATGGGTTTCGGATTGTCGAAGAAATGAAGGACGGGCTGTCGCGGTGGATGGACAGCCAGGGTTACAGCAGCCTGCAGGAATTTTCCGGGCGGGCGGTGGGCAATACGACGGATTGGAAGTACCTGGATATCAATTACCAGGTGATCGCCAAAATTGACCAGGCGGCGTGTATTGGCTGTGGGCGTTGCCATATTGCCTGTGAAGACACGTCGCACCAGGCGATTGCCAGCTTGAAGCAGGCGGATGGGACACATAAATACGAGGTGATCGATGATGAGTGCGTGGGGTGCAACCTGTGCCAGATCACCTGCCCGGTGGCGGACTGTATCGAGATGGTGCCGGTGGATACCGGAAAGCCGTTTTTGAACTGGACGCAGGACCCGAGGAACCCCTACCGCGAGGCGGTGTAGCCTGAATGATCGTTCCCACGCTCCGCGTGGGAATGCATCCGTTGACGCTCCGCGTCACGACCTTAAGAACGGACGCAGAGCGTCCAGGCGGCATTCCCACGCGGAGCGTGGGAACGATCTAGGGCTCCAACCCGATCCCCCGCAGGATCACACTCGTCACCGTCTGCACCGCCCGCTCAAACTGCATGTCCGACAACGGCTGATGGTCATTCAGGATCTTCACCTGATGATCAAAGTCGGCATAGTGCTGGGTCGACGCCCAGATCATATACAGCAGGCTCGACGGCTCCACCGGCAAAATCCGCTTGTCCTCCACCCACTGGCGAATCTTCGCTTCCTTCATCTTGGCCCAGTCATACAGGCTCACATCCAGCGCCTCCCCCAGGGTTGGCGCGCCGTGGATGATTTCATTCGCCCAGACTTTCGAACCATAAGGCCGGCTGCGGGAATGTTGCATCTTGGCGCGGATGTAGCTGCTGAGCACCACCCGCGGGTCGTCGAACATCTCGAAGCACAAGGCGTCCTGCTTCCACACCTCCAGCAGGTCGAACAACACCGCGCTGTACAGCTCGCTCTTGGTACTGAAGTAGTAATGCAGGTTGGAGCGCGGCAGTTGCACTTCTTCAGCGATGTCGGCCATGGCGGTGCTGCCATAGCCCTTCTCGGCGAAGACCTTTTCAGCCGCCAGCAGAATCTTTTCGACGTTGACCCGACGAATACCGATCTTGTGATTGCCCATAAGGGCTCCCTGACAACAACATGGGTTCAAGACTACCATCCGCTCTAGATCGCGGCGACACGCCACTGTGAAACTTCGTACAAGAACCTTCCCCGTCGATAGCGGATTGGTTAGCATCGCCATCCCCTCGAAGGATCATCCCCCATGACTATTCGACAGCGAAGCGCGTGCGACGACCCGGTGCTGGGTGCACTGTGGGAACGCTCGGTGCGCGCCACCCATGACTTTCTCAGCGAAGACGACATCCAGCGCCTGCTGCCCCTGGTACGCGACTGCTACCTGCCGATGCCAGCACTTGAAGTGTGGGTGTACGAAGATGCCCAAGGCATTGGCGGCTTCGTCGGCACCGGAGGCAATAATGTCGAGATGCTGTTTATCGACCCGAACCGACGCGGCCAGGGCATCGGTCGCCAGTTGCTGGACTTCGTCCGCGCCCGCCACGACACCCTGCGGGTCGACGTGAACGAGCAGAATCCACAGGCCGTGGGTTTCTACCTGCACTATGGTTTTATCCAGACCGGCCGCTCGCCCGTCGATGGCGAAGGCAAGCCCTTCCCCTTGTTGCACATGGCACTACCGAACGACTGACTCTCACCTGAAGGTATTGAACAATGTTGATCAAGAAGACCCTCACCACCGTTGCCCTGCTCGCTTCCCTGCTGGGCGCCTCGGCCGCGTTTGCCCACGCCCACCTGAAAAGCTCGGAGCCTGCCGCCGACAGCAGCGTCGCCGCGCCCAAGGACCTGCGCCTGACGTTCAGCGAAGGCGTTGAAGCGACCTTCACCAAGGTATCCCTGAGCAAGGACGGCACCGAAGTCGCGATCAAGGGCCTGGAAACCCCGGACGCCGACAAGAAAGTATTGGTGGTGACACCGGCCGCCCCCTTGGCCGCCGGCACCTACAAAGTGGTGTGGAACGCGGTCTCGGTGGATACCCACAAGAGCAACGGTGAATACAGCTTCAAGGTCGGCCAATAATCCATGGCCACCCTGCTGGTGCTGTGCCGTTTCCTGCATTTCATCGTCGTGCTGTTGATGTTCGGGGCCTGTGTGTTCAGGCCCTGGCTGCTGGGCGCGGGACCGCAACCGGTGCTGGACTGCCAACTGTCGCGCATCACCCAAGGGTTGGCGTGGCTGGCATTGGTGTCGGGGGTGGCGTGGCTGCTGTTGATCAGCGCGAGCATGGCCGGTGTCGGGCTGGGCGCGCTGGAATGGTCGACCGTGCAATTGGTGCTGGGCAAAACCTTCTTCGGCCAGGTCTGGACCTGGCACTTGCTACTGAACGTGCTGCTGGTGCTGGGCCTGATGACGCCGTGGAAGGCGTCGCGCCTGCCGCTCTGTGCATTGCTGCTGGCGACACTGGCACCGGTGGGCCATGGCGCCATGCTCAATGGCATGGCCGGACAGTTGCTGATCCTCAATCAGGTGGTGCACCTGGTGTGTGTCGGTGCCTGGCTGGGCGGCCTGCTCCTGCTGGTGTTGATCCTCAGGCAATCGCCCCGCTATCCGTTGGAACCGATCCTCAAGCGCTTCAGTGGCATCGGTTATGGCCTGGTGACAGGGCTGCTGGTGACCGGATTGATCAACGTGCGGGTGCTCACCGGGCAGTTCTGGCCGACGCCCTTGTTCACAGGGTTCGCCCTGATCCTGTTGATCAAGGTGCTGCTGGTGTTCGGCATGCTCGCCCTGGCGCTGCTGAACCGCCTGCGGATTCACAACTGTGAGCAGCGGCTGCCTGCCTTGAAGGCCAGCGTGATGATTGAATGGTTACTAGGTGTTTCAGCGGTAGCCGCCGTTTCGCTGCTTGGCACCTTGCCGCCCATGGTTGCAGCGGGATAACTCCTTCCCCCCTGACTCCCTTCACGCAGGGAGTCATCGTATAACTTTCGATTGACATCCCCCTGAAACCTCGCAAATATCGCCCTCAATGTTGTACGACAACGTATAACAAAAAAATAAAAACAACAAAAAGACAAGGGAGCGTCACTGTGAGCCAACACGTCCGCCATTTCTCCGGCACCACCCGTTTTGCCGCCATCGGTTTGAGCAGCCTGGCCTTTACCCTCCCCGCCACCGCCTCGGCAGAAGGCTTCATCGATGACGCCGCCGCCACGCTCAACCTGCGCAACGCCTACTTCAACCGCAACTTCACCAACCCCGCCTACCCCCAGGGCAAGGCCGAGGAGTGGACGCAAAACTTCATTCTCGATGCCAGGTCCGGCTTCACCCAAGGCACCGTCGGTTTCGGCCTGGACGTGCTGGGCCTTTACTCGCAGAAACTCGACGGCGGCAAAGGTACCGCCGGCACCCAACTGCTGCCGACCCGCAGCGATGGCCGCCCTGCCGATAACTTCGGGCGCCTGGGCGTGGCGCTGAAAACCAGGCTGTCGAACACCGAATTGAAAGTCGGCGAATGGATGCCGGTACTGCCGATCCTGCGCTCGGATGACGGCCGCTCACTGCCGCAAACGTTCCGCGGCGGCCAGGTAACGTCCAGGGAAATCGCCGGCCTGACCTTGTATGGCGGCCAGTTTCGCGGCAACAGCCCGCGCAACGACGCGAGCATGGATGACATGTTTCTCAACGGCAAAGCCGCATTCACCTCGGACCGCTTCAACTTCGGCGGCGGCGAATACACCTTCAACGACAAGCGCACCCAGGTTGGCGTGTGGTACGCCGAACTCAGTGACATCTACCAGCAACAGTATTTCAACCTGACCCACAGCCAGCCCGTGGGCGACTGGACCCTGGGCGCCAACCTCGGGTTCTTCACCGGCAAGGAAGACGGCAAGGCCCTGGCCGGCGACCTCGACAACAAAACCGCGTTCGCCCTGCTCTCGGCCAAATACAAAGGCAACAGCTTCTATATCGGCCTGCAGAAACTCACCGGCGACAGCGCCTGGATGCGGGTCAACGGCACCAGCGGCGGCACCCTGGCCAACGACAGCTACAACGCCAGCTACGACAACGCCAAGGAAAAATCCTGGCAGGTGCGGCACGACTTCAACTTCGTGGTACTGGGCATTCCCGGGTTGACCATGATGAACCGCTACATCAGTGGCGATAACGTGCACACCGGGGCGATCACCAATGGCAAGGAGTGGGGCCGTGAGTCGGAGCTGGCCTACACGGTACAAAGCGGTCCACTGCGGGACCTGAATGTGCGCTGGCGCAACGCAACGATGCGCCGGGATTTCAGTACCAACGAGTTTGATGAGAACCGGATATTCATCAGTTACCCGCTGTCGTTGTTATAGCGGTTTACAAACAACCGGAAAGGCTTTTGTGGCGGGGGAGGTTGCTGTGGGGGGGAGCTTGCTGTGGCGAGGGAGCTNNCAAGCTCCCTCGCCACAGGACAGCGATGAGCCTCTATCAACTTCGACCAATAGTGCGTTGACAAGTGTAGGAAACCCTAAGGATACTTCGGATCAGTCATACGACAACCTACAACAATAACGGGATCACCATGACCACCACAACCGCCCCTACCCCGTTCAACCGCTTGCTGCTCACCGGTGCCGCCGGTGGCCTGGGCAAAGTCTTGCGCGAACGCCTGCGTCCTTACGCCAAGGTACTGCGCCTGTCGGATATCGCCGACATGGCCCCGGCCGCTGACGACAGCGAAGAAGTATTGCCTTGCGATCTTTCCGACAAACAAGCCGTGCACCAACTGGTGGAAGGCGTCGATGCGATCCTGCATTTCGGCGGCGTATCGGTGGAACGCTCGTTCGAGGAAGTGCTGGGCGCGAACATCTGCGGGATCTTCCACATCTATGAAGCGGCGCGTCGCCATGGGGTCAAGCGCGTCATCTTCGCCAGCTCCAACCACGTGATCGGCTTCTACAAGCAGGACGAAGCCCTCGACGCCCACTCCCCGCGCCGCCCCGACAGTTACTACGGGCTGTCCAAATCCTACGGCGAGGACATGGCCAGTTTCTACTTCGATCGCTATGGCATCGAGACCGTCAGCATCCGCATCGGCTCCTCGTTCCCGGAACCCCAGAACCGCCGGATGATGCACACCTGGCTGAGCTTCGACGACCTCACCCAACTGCTCGAACGCTCGCTGTACACACCGAATGTCGGGCATACCGTGGTCTACGGCATGTCGGATAACCTCGATGTGTGGTGGGACAACCGCTTCGCCGCGCACCTGGGCTTCACCCCGCGGGACTCTTCCGAAGTATTCCGCAAACAGGTGGAAGCCCAGCCGATGCCCGCTGCCGACGACCCGGCGCGGGTGTACCAGGGTGGCGCGTTTTGCGCCGCCGGCCCGTTCGGTGACTGACCACAGACCAACCCAAGGGAATGAGTGGCCATGCAAGCAGAACTGATTGTCGACGCCCGCAACGCCGTGGGTGAATGCCCGGTGTGGGTACCCGGGGAAAACGCCCTGTACTGGGTGGATATTCCCACAGGCGAACTGCAACGCTGGAACGCCACCAGCGGCCAGGCGCAGGCCTGGAAAGCTCCGCAGATGCTCGCCTGCATCGCCCGCACCTCGGCGGGCGATTGGGTTGCGGGCATGCAAACCGGGTTTTTCCGGCTGACGCCCCACGACGATGGCAGGCTCGACACTGCGCCCCTGGCCAGCGTCGAGCACGCCCGCCCGGACATGCGCCTGAACGATGGCCGCTGTGATCGCCAGGGCCGGTTCTGGGCCGGCAGCATGGTGCTGAACATGGCCGAGAATGCAGCCGACGGTGCACTGTACCGCTACGAAACAGGCCGGGCGGTTCACACCGCACTCAACGGCTTCATCACCCCCAACGGCCTGGCCTTCAGCCCGGACGGGCGCACGATGTACCTCTCGGATTCGCACCCGTTGGTCCAGCAGGTCTGGGCCTTCGACTACGACATCGACAGCGGCACACCGTCCAATCGGCGGCTGTTTGTGGATATGCACCAGTTCCTCGGCCGCCCCGACGGAGCCGCCGTGGATGCCGAAGGTTGCTACTGGATCTGCGCCAACGATGCCGGGCTGGTCCACCGCTTTACCCCCGACGGCCGTCTCGACCGCTCACTGGCCGTGCCGGTGAAAAAACCCACCATGTGCGCCTTCGGTGGCAGCCGCCTGGACACCCTGTTCGTCACCTCGATCCGCGACGACCACAGTGCCCAGTCGCTGGCCGGCGGCGTGTTTGCCCTCAACCCCGGGGTCACCGGATTGCCGGAGCCCACCTTCATCCTCTAGCTGCATCGCTGTGCCTTGAATAAAACAATAACAAGACTGGAGAGACACCCCATGGACTTCAAACGCACTTTGCTCCTCGCCGCACTCCCCTTCACCTTCGTCTTCGCCGGTGCCGCCCACGCGCTGGAAATCAAATTCGCCGACATCCACCCCGCCGGCTACCCCACCGTCGTCGCCGAAGAACAGCTGGGTAAAACCCTGGTGGCCGAAAGCAACGGCGGCCTGACCTTCAAGATGTTCCCCGGCGGCGTGCTGGGCTCGGAAAAGGAAGTGGTGGAACAGGCCCAGGTCGGCGCGATCCAGATGGCCCGGGTCAGCCTCGGCATCGTCGGCCCGGTGGTGCCGGACGTGAACGTGTTCAACATGCCGTTCGTGTTCCGCGACCAGGTGCATATGCGCAAGGTCATCGACGGCGAGATCGGCGATGAAATCCTCGCCAAGATCACCGACTCCGAATTCAACCTGGTGGCGCTCGCCTGGATGGACGGCGGCACGCGCAACCTCTACACCAAGAAACCGGTGCGCAAGATCGAAGACCTCAAGGGCATGAAGATCCGCGTGCAGGGCAACCCGATCTTCATCGAAACCATCAACGCCATGGGCGGCAACGGCATTGCCATGGACACCGGCGAGATCTTCAGCGCCCTGCAGACCGGCGTGATTGACGGCGCGGAAAACAACCCGCCCACCCTGCTGGAACACAACCACTACCAGAACGCCAAGTTCTACAGCCTGACCGGCCACCTGATTCTGCCCGAGCCCATCGTGATGTCGAAAATCACCTGGAACAAGCTCACCCCCGAGCAACAGGTGCTGGTGAAGAACACCGCCAAGGCCGCGCAGATCCAGGAGCGCGAGCTGTGGGACGCCAAGTCTGCCAGCAGTGAAGCCAAGCTCAAGGCCGCCGGTGTGGAGTTCATCGACATCGACAAGAAACCGTTCTATGAGGCCACCGCTTCGATCCGCGACAAGTACGGCGCGCCCTACGCCGAACTGATCAAGCGCATCGAAGCCGTCGAGTAACCCTCCTTCCCCTCATAGATAAGGCCCGGCGCGGTCGGCATCGACGCGCCCGGTTACGGTGAACGCCATGAAGAATTTACTGCTGCGCATCAACGACCGCATTTACATGAGCTGCATCTGGATCGCCGGCCTCGCCGTTCTTGGCGTCGCGCTGATCATTCCCTGGGGCATCTTCGCCCGCTACGTGCTCGGCACCGGCTCCAGCTGGCCGGAGCCCACCGCCATCCTGCTGATGCTGGTGTTCACCTTTGTCGGCGCCGCCGCCAGCTACCGCGCCGGGGCGCACATGTCGGTGGCCATGGTCACCGACCGCCTGCCGCCCGGCCAACGCCGAATCGTCGGCATCGTCTCGCAATTGCTGATGGCAACCATCTGCCTGTTCATGACGATCTGGGGCAGCAAATTGTGCCTGTCGACCTGGAACCAGTTCATGAGCGCCATGCCGACCTTGCGGGTGGGCATCACCTATATGCCGATCCCGATCGGTGGCTTGCTGACCCTGGTTTTTGTGCTGGAAAAACTCCTGCTGGGTGACCAGAGCCACCGTCGGGTCGTGCGCTTCGACCTGGTTGAAGAAAGTGAAGGGGCTGCCTGAATGGACGCATTGATTCTGTTGGGCAGCTTTATCGCCCTGATCCTGATTGGCATGCCGGTGGCCTACGCCCTGGGGCTTTCTGCGCTGATCGGCGCGTGGTGGATCGACATTCCGTTCCAGGCCCTGATGATTCAGGTGGCCGGCGGGGTGAACAAGTTTTCGCTGATGGCGATTCCGTTCTTCGTGCTGGCCGGGGCGATCATGGCCGAGGGCGGCATGTCGCGCCGGCTGGTGGCGTTTGCCGGGGTGCTGGTGGGCTT
>NZ_JACARK010000475.1:0-6106 GCF_013386655.1 Pseudomonas sp. K5002
CGAGACATGCTGGCGATAGCGATAGGCGGGCACATTGCGCAGCGTGACCGCGCCGTCGGCGTGCAACGTGGCGCTCACCGGGCCGACCGGCGTGTCGATCTTGTGCACCCCCGGCGCGATCTGCCCCAAGTGGTGCAACGAGGCAACCAGGCCGATGGTGCCGTGGCCGCACATGCCGAGGTAGCCGGCGTTATTGAAGAAAATCACGCCGCAGGTGGCATCGGCCGAGACCGGCGCGCAATACAGTGCGCCCACCAGAACATCGTTGCCACGGGGCTCCAGCAGGCACGCCCTGCGCCATTGGTCATGCCGGGTGCGCAGGTCGTCGAGTTTGTCGACCATGGTCTCGCCGGCCAGCGTGGGAAACCCCGTCATCACCAGGCGCGTGGGCTCGCCGCCGGTGTGGGAATCAATGATGTGCACTCGTTTCATAGAACAATCCATCCAGTGGTTGGCTGAGGCTCAGGAAGCCAGCTGTGCCCGGCCGATATCGGGCTCAGGGGCTTCGCTTTCGTCGTCTTCGGTTTCCAGGCGAACCAGGTGCGCCGGCACGCCGGTGGTCGCGCCCCAGTAATAAATTCCCAGCGCGCAAGCGGCGACGACCACGGTGTCGAACGGGTGGCTGAGGATGCCCAGGCCACCGAAGCTGCCGAGCTTCGACAGGATGATGGTCACGGCGTAGAAGCCGATCAGCCAGGCGGAGGAGCGAACCTGGCGGCCCAGGCTCAGGTGCAGGGTCGGCACAAAACGGCCGCACAGCAGGTACACCACGAACATCAGGATTTGCAGGCCGAGCAGCCACGACACGGTGCTCCAGCCGGACCAGTAGACGATCAGCGCGGCGATGATGAACGACAGCGGGCCGAGCAAGCCCATCCACTTGACCCTGAACGGGCGCGGCAGGTCAGGTGCATTGCGGCGCAGGGCGGCCACGGATACCGGCGCCACGGCGTAGCTCAACACCAGCGCGGCGGACACCACGTTGATCAGCGCTTCCCACGACGGGAAGGGCAGGGTCCAGAACACCGACAGGCCAAAGGTCAGCCACAGCGCCGGGCGCGGGATGCCGGACTTTTCGTCGATGCGGGTGAAGATCTTGAAGAAGGTTCCGGTTTGCGCCCAGCCGTAGATCACCCGTGGCGTGGCGTTCATGTAGATATTGCCGCAGCCGCTGGGGGAGATCACGGCGTCGGCGACCACCAGGTACGCCAGCCAGCCCACGCCCAGGGCGAGCGCGATGTCGCGGTACGGCAGGGCCAGTTCCTTGGCGACGCCGGCCCAGCCGTTGGCGAGCATTTCGGTGGGGATGCCGCCGAGGAAAGCGGTCTGCAACAGCACGTAGATTGCAGTGGAGAGCAGCACCGACAGGATCAGTGCAATCGGAATGGTGCGTTGCGGGTTCTTCACTTCGCTGGCCACCGAGATGATTGGCGTCAGACCCAGGTAGGCGAAAATCACCCCGCCGGCAGACACGGCCATTTCAATCCCCGACAGGCCGAACGGCGCGAAGCCCTGGGCGTGGAAATTCTCCGGCTTGAAAAAGGTGAACAGCACGCCGATCACCAGCAGCGGCACGATGAACTTGAACACGCTGACCAGGTTATTGGCCATGGCGAAGGTCTTCACGCTGCGGTAGTTGAGGGCGAAAAACAGCGAGAGCAGCGCAAACTGCACGAACCAGCCGAGGACGGTGGGGTTGCTGGAACCCGCCTGCGTCAACTCGGGAAACCACGCCGCGGCGTATTGGCGCGAGGCGACCACTTCAATTGCCACCAGGCTTGAAAACGCGATCAGCGTGATAAAGCCCATCAGGTAGCCCAGCAGCGGGCCGTGGGAATAAACCGGGTAGCGCACCACGCCGCCGGCGCGGGGCAATGCCGCCCCCAGTTCGCAGTACACAATGCCCAGCAGCAACACGGCGAAGCCGCCCAGCAACCAGGAAAAAATCCCCGCCGGTCCGGCGATGGCGGAGACGTGACTGGCCGCGAACAGCCAGCCCGAACCGAAGATCGCTCCCAGTCCGATAAAGGTGAGGTCGATCAATGAAAGCTGTTTCTTGAACTTGCCTTGGGCTGACATGGCGGCGCCTTCTTGTGGGTTATTGGATAGGCATGCAGTGGCCATACAGTGAACCCATCAACGGCGCCGCGATTGATGTTTTGCGCAGGCTGCGATGACGAAATCAGCACAATTGCGAGTGCTCGACAGGGCCACCGCCATGCGGCAATCTGCTCGCCAGGCACCGCCCGCCGGGCGCCTGGCCTGTCCGCAAAATGCAGGAGAGAGCGTCATGATGCAGAGCGCGTTCGCGACCCTATGCCAAGGGAGCGAGTCGAATCGTCCACAGACCATCGAAGAATTACTGGCCGGCGTGGGGTTGCTGTTGCCGATGCTGGACGTGATTCCCAATGCCGCGATCTTTATCAAGGACGTGCAGGCGCGCTACGTATTGGCCAACCGCACCCTGGTGCAGCGGTGCGGCTTGAAGGACTTGCAACCGCTGTTGGGAAAAACCAGCGCCGAGGTATTTCCCGCGCAGTTGGGGCCCGGCTATACCGAGCAGGATCGGCGGGTGCTGGAGCAGGGATTTGTCCTCGAAGACCAGTTGGAATTGCATTTGTACGGTACCCGCGAGCCGGGTTGGTGCCTGACCCACAAATGGCCGCTGTACAGCCGCGACGCTGCAATCATCGGCCTGGCGGGCATCTCGGTCGACCTGCAAACCGCCAGCGAAACCCACCCGGCCTATCAACGGCTGGCGGCGGTGGACGAGCACATCCGGGCGCATTTCAATCGGCGGGTCACGTTGGGTGAACTGACGCGGATCGCCGGGATTTCCGTGGCGCAGCTGGAGCGCTACTGCAAGCGCGTGTTCCACCTGACACCGCGCCAGATGATCCAGAAGGTACGCCTGGAACATGCGCATCGGCTGCTGCATACCGAGCTGCCGATCACTGAGGTGGCGTTGCAGTGTGGGTATACCGATCACAGTGCGTTTACCCGGCAGTTCAAGGCGTTGACCGGGTTTACGCCGCGCCAGTATCGGCAGGCGACCAGTGTGCGGTGATGTCTAATTGGATCTACGTGAATGTCATGAGCAGCGGTGGCGCCAACAAGGAGGGCGCCAACGCTCTTCGCAGTTGCGCAAACCTGGTCAGTTTTATCCCTGCCGTTGGTGCGACTTATCAAGTCATCCAGTCCGTGCCGGTGAGTGGCTGCGTGGTGGATGTCACCGACAAAAGCACCGGGGGCTCTCCCGATTCGTTCAGAAGAGAAGCGGTTATCGGTGGGTGTTCGCCTTGACTCAGTAGGACGGCGTCACCTGGGTAATCACTGGCCGGCCTTCAACGTTTCACGCATCGCCTGTGCTGCCAGCGCATGCACCTTGCGCGTCGGATGCCATTCATCCCAGTAGTAATGCGCATCCGGGTTTTCACACACCGGCTTCACGTCCGGATAGGTGTGTTGGCAGGGCGTATCCAGGTCTTTCAACCCCGCCACCTGGGGAGCTGCGCGCAGCTTGTCGCTGAACGCCACGTGGTCGAAGTAGCTGATGCTGACCTGATGCGCCTTAGCCAATGTGCTCAGCACAACCGGCAGTTTTTGTTCCAGTACCTGCTGGTAGTTTTTCGCGTTCTCGACTTGATTGCCCTGCACCACGGCTGGCGCATGACTCAAATCCGTGGTGCCCACTACCATCACGTGTTTTGCGCCCGCTGTAATCAGTGTCTCGGTGGCTTTCTGAATATTTGCCACGCTGTTCTGGCTGAGTACGGCAACCGACTCGGTGTGCGAGAAGTCGGCCCATTCAAAAAAGTCGTTGGCCGAGATGAAAATGAAAAACAGCGCCTTCGGGTCGGCTTTGTGTGCCCTGGCGGACTTCAGGTAGTCAGCGATCTGGCCTGAAACGCCGGTGTCGCGGGCGGGCTCCATCCAGGCGTAGTAGTTGCCATTGCCACTCTTGGCGCCGCCCACTGCGTAGTCGGTCAAGGGTGTTTTCAAGGCGTGGGCCAGGTTCTCGACGGCAGTCGGGCCATTGCTCCAGCGGCCCTTCCAGTACAACGAGCCGGGCAGTTCCTGGGCATCCTTGACCTTCAGAGTGGCCAGGGTCTTGGTGAAGCGTTCACCCGCACCGTTATCGGAGTAGCTATCGCCGAATGCATAGAGGTGATCGTAGCGGGGAGCGCCAAAGGCGGTGGAGGCGGTCAGTACCAATAGAGCGGCCAAGCAAGCGCGTAGAGTCATTGGAAATCTCCCGGGTGGTGCTCCAAGAGTACTGGCGGTGAAGTGCATGCCCGCGGGCGGTTGCGACCTGTGTGTAGCTGAGGGCGCAAAGACTGTCCTGTATGCGACAGGTGGCTATCGCTGGTAGTGTCCGCAGAATTGGGCATTCACATCAGGAAGATTGAGATGGCATCAGCGATAGAGTTGTCTTTTGAAGTTACGGCGCAAGAGCGCCAGGCCATCCTTCAGCCGCTGAGGGCATACAACATCAGCCAATGCGGCGAGAACCCGTTCGAAACGTTCGGGCTGTTACTGCGTGATCCCGCCAGCCAGGAAGTGGTGGGCGGCCTGTACGGGAAAATTTCCTATGGCTGGATGTTCATTGAGCTGTTGAGCGTGCCTGAGTCAATGCGCACCCAAGGCATGGGCTCGCGGCTGATGCACGCGGCTGAGGAGCTGGCACGGGAGAAAGGGTGTGCGGGGATCTGGCTGGACACCTTCAGCTTCCAGGCGCCCGGATTCTACCGGAAGCTGGGTTTCAGCGAGTTCGGGCATATTGCCGAGTACCCGCCAGGACACACGCGCCACTTTTTCCAGAAGCACCTGGGCTGAGGGCTAGCGGGTCACCGACCGCCACGTGAACAAGCCGTCCAGCCCTTTATCGGACTTCAAGTACCTGAGCACGTTCTGCACCTGGGCCTTCTCTTCAAACGGGCCGACAAATGCCCTCTAACGCTTCAAACACCCACAAACTTTATTGGATTGCAGCAACAATTTTTCTTGTTGGACACCTCCCTCCCCAAGCAGCAAAGATGCGGCCACTGACGCTCGACCTTCCAGGTCAACAATAAAAAATCGAGCCGGGCTGCACGCCGTTTTCTTGCAGTGAACCCTTTGTTCACTACCTGCTTTACTGGCGCCGCAGCGCGCACTTAAGGACCTCACCACCATGCAAACTGTTGTGAACCTATGGCCGCTGATTGGCGTACTCGTCATCGTGGTCGGCTTTGTGTTGCGCTTCAATCCGCTGCTGGTCGTCACGGCGGCAGCGATTGCCACCGGGTTTGCCGCCCACTTTCCACTGGAAAAGATCCTCGCCACCATGGGCGACGGCTTCCTCCAGACCCGCGCCTTGCAATTGATCCTGTTGTTGCCCCTGGCTGTCATCGGCTTGCTGGAGCGCCATGGCTTGCGCCTGCATGCGCAAAACTGGATCGCGCGCTTTGAGCGGGCCACGGTTGGGCGCTTGCTGATCATCTATCTGTTTGTGCGTGAATCCACAGCGGCCATGGGCCTGACGAGCCTGGGCGGGCACCCGCAGATGGTGCGCCCGTTGCTGGCGCCGATGGCGGAAGGTGCGGCGGAAAAACGCTATGGCAAACTCCCCGACAAGCTTCGCCACAAGGTCCTGGCCATGTGTGCCGCGACCGACAACGTCGGGCTGTTTTTTGGCGAGGATATCTTCGTCGCCTTTGGTGCGATTGCGTTGATGCACACCTTCCTGCTGGGTTCGGGGATTGATGTCGAGCCTCTGCACATTGCGGTCTGGGGCATCCCGACGGCGATCTGCGCCTTCATCATTCACGCCATGCGCTTGCACCGCTTTGACCGAATGCTGACCCGAGAGCTGTTACCGGCCAACACAGCGGAGGCGGCGCAATGATCATTTCCATTGAATACCTGTACTGGCTGGCCGGCGTTCTGCTGGTGATCACCGCCGGGATGATCCTGATGGATCGCACCCACCCCAGGCGCTGGTCGAGTTCGTTGTTCTGGCTGCTGTTTGCCATTCCGTTCCTGGTGGGGGAGCGCCTGCCCTCGGTGGTGGTCGGCGTGGGCGTGGTGGTGATGGCACTCATCGCGGGCCTGGGCGGCGTAGGCC
>NZ_JACARK010000476.1:0-330 GCF_013386655.1 Pseudomonas sp. K5002
TCGACGACGGCACGGTGCTGCAGCTTGAAGCGCAAAAACGTAAGGACGCCCAGGCGCGCCAGGCGGTGGCCGATGAGGTGTTGGCGGGCTTGAATGTTATCCGCCATCCGTCTTCGTATTTCTTGTGGTTGCCGTTGCCGGAAGATGCCCGCGCCGATCAGATCACCATGGCGCTGGCACGGGAAAATATCTCGGTGTCCACGGCCGAGCCGTTTGCCGTCTCGGCCCACGTGCCCCATGCCTTGCGTGTGGCGCTGGGGTCGGTGGACCGGGAGGTGCTGCGCGAGGCGTTGGTGAAAGTGCGCTGGGCGGTGGAGGCGTGCTAGGGGG
>NZ_JACARK010000476.1:352-9594 GCF_013386655.1 Pseudomonas sp. K5002
GCCGCCTTGGACGCTCCGCGTCCCGCTGTAGATTTGCGCGATAGTGACGCAGAGCGTCACCGGATGCATTCCCACGCAGAGCGTGGGAACGATCCAGGCGGGACTCAGAATTTGTAGGCCTGGCGCCCGATCAGCAGCCACTTGCCTTTCTGCTTCTGCCAGACCTGGAAGTTTTCAATTTCGGTGGGCACCTCGACGCCACTGTTCACCGCCTGCGCGGAAAAGTGGTTGCGCACCAGGGCGGTGTCGCCATTGAGGGTGATGGTCTGTTTCTGCATTTCCAGGGTCTTGAAACCACTTCTGCCGGTTTCAATGTCGGCGATAAATTCCTGCTTGTTCTGGACCTTGCCGCTGGAATGGCCGTAGGTGAGGTTGTTCGCGGTGAGGGCCTGCAGTTGCGGGATGTCCTTGTGCAGCATGGCCTGGGTCAGATGATCGACCGCAGCGGCTACATCCTTGTCACTTGCGGCAGGCGCCGCGGCCGCGTAACCGCTGAACAGGCACAGAAAACCAATCAGAACCTTGACGTTTTGCATGGGTGTTTCCTTGTTGTTGTGGGTACCGGGACGACTCGGACTATGTTTTTAAGTCGTCGTACAACCATGCCGTATTTACCGGGATCAAGGAAAGTGAAATTTGTTCTTGGCTAGAAGATAAGCGCTGTTTGCCAGTATTGGTTGTCGTATCACTTGCGAAATAGCGGTCGGCACTTCCCGTGGAAATGGCACATGGCTATGCTGTGGCCGGCGACTTCATGGCGTGGATTCGCAACGACTGAGGAAAACAAAAAAATGACACCGGATCAAAAGTATGCGGCGGCCATGGTGCGCCTGGGTTATCAACTCAACGAGTTCAAGATCGGCGGCAACTACACGCCGCTGCTGAGGGACGGCAATCACGTCTACATCAGTGGCCAGATTCCGCGGGTGGGTGACGCCATCGTGTTGCCCGGCAAGGTCGGCGAAAGCCTCAGCCTGGCCGACGCACAGATTGCCGCGGGCGTCAGCGCACTGCGTTGCCTGGGCTTGCTCAAGCAGGCACTGGGTTCGCTGGACCAGGTCAAGGCGATCCTCAAGATCAATGTGTACGTGCGCAGCGCGGATGACTTCGACCAGCAAAGCGAAGTGGCCAACGGTGCGTCGGACCTGTTGAACGAGATCCTGGGGGCCGCAGGATCCCATACGCGCACCTCGGTGGGCGTGCTGCAATTGCCCAAGGGCGCGGCCGTGGAAATCGACATGATCGCCGTGGCACGGGACTGAAACCGGGTGATCGCCGAGGCGTTTGCGGTACTGGTCCACTATGGAATCTACCTGCTCCCGGGACTGATCCTGTTTGGCCTGTGGTTCGGTCTCACGCCGAAAACATTGCCGGGCTTGCGCATCGTTATCCTGCTGCTGGCCTTCGTGCTGATGCGCGATGCGATGACGCCGCTGGGCATGTGGTCGCTGAGCCGCGAGGTGCAGATCGAGTTCACGGCCAACCCGTGGGTGCTGGCCGCGCTGGGCGGGTTATCCCTTGGGCTGATTGCGCTGCTCGCGCGCCTGGCACCGGAGTTGTGGCAACTGACGGTGCTGTTCAAGGGCAATCGTGCTGTGGGCCTGGCAGTGGGGCTGGTGGCCGGCTGTGTGATTGGCTTGCCATTGCGCCTGTATCAAGGCATCGAACCGGCGGCGATCCCGGCTTACTGGACCTGGATGATGGGCATGCTAGCGCTTGCCTACTGCGCCAATGCGCTGGAAGAGGTATTGTTTCGCGGCTTCTTGCAGGGTTATCTCGAACAGCACGTTACGCCGCTGCGCGCGGCGTTGCTCAGCGGGCTGGCGTTCGCCGCGTGCCATTCATTTCTGGCGTTGAGCGTGACGCAACTGGGCTGGCCAGTGTTGGCCTTTACCCTGATTGAAGGCGTGGCCTGCGGGCTGGTGCGGATGCGCTACGGTGTGGTGGCGGCGACGGCCACCCATGGCACGGCGATCTTGCTGATTGCCGTGCCGATGGTGTGAACCGTCTCAGGCCTGTACATCAACGCCGATGTGGGCCTGGAGCCAGTCTTTGTAGACCGCGATGTTATCGGTCGACTGGTCGCCATTTTTCGCGGTGACAGTCTTGCCGTCCAGGCGCCCGATATCGAGCAGGTACTGAAGACCGTTGGCCACATGGGTGGCGTCGCTTTTGCTGAGTGACTGAACATCGGGCAGTTCGACGGCGTTGCCTTTATCGTCGAAGGTCGCCCATGAAGGGTTGGCCCTGGCGGTGGCAACGGTTTGCGCGGTCGAGCGCACTTGCTCCTGATAGCTGGCTTCCAGCTTGGTCTTGATCTCGGGCGTGGCGTTGGTGACTTCAATCCTCCCGGCCCGCAGGGTGCCGTTTTCCATGGATTGTGTAAAAGTCTTCTGTCCCAGCGCTAACAGACTTGTCGTGCTTCCTATCATGGTGCCGCTCCCTTATTGGTAGCAGCAACAGAGCAAAACCCGGGCCATGTGCTGCATGCCTTGTGCGGCGCGGGCTGGGTGGTATTGCCGGGGCAGGGCGCAGGCCAGGAGTTGCCGGGGCTGGCAAAGGGTTGCCACGTCGGCTCGCGCGAGCGCATTTCAGAACGTTGGAAACTAAGTTCAGAATCTCCAGTCTGTAATAGCGTATCGCCACCTCTACAAGGAATTAACATGAAGCTTAAGGTCGTTTTACTGGGCACGGTTTTGTTGGCTGCGCCGCTTTACCAAGCGGTTGCCGAGACGTGCAGGGCGAACAGTTATGGTGGGTCCGATTGCGAATACGACAATGGCACCTCTTCCAAGAGTCGCGCCAATAGCTACGGTGGGCAAGACACCCAATACAGCGATGGTACTTCCTCCAAGAGCCGCTCCAATAGTTATGGCGGGCAGGATATCCAATACGGCGACGGCACCTCGGCCAAGACCCGTTCCAACAGCTATGGTGGGCAAGACACTCAATACAGCGACGGCACCTCAGCCAAGAGCCGCTCCAATAGCTACGGTGGGCAAGACACCCAATACAGCAACGGCTCCTCCTCCAAGAGCCGCGCCAATAGCTATGGCGGGCAAAATACGACAAATAACTAATGGCCCCGCCGCGGCTTTCTACCTCACCAATGACCGCTCATACGCCGCGGTCATCACCTGCCACGTCTGCGCATCCGCCGGAATCAAATGCTCGATGCGCAACGACGTTACCGTGATGTCCTGAGGCATGCCGAAGGTGGTGAAGGTCGACATGAAGTTCAGCTCACCTTCACGGGAGTTGACGCGTGTCAGCACCAGTGGCGGCGGTTCATTGACCAAGGCTTCGGTACTTTGCGGGGCCGGCAGGCTGTCCAGAAGCCTGGCAAGTTCGGAGTTGCCCAACGCCTCGCGCGTCGCCCGTTGCCAGGCGATGGTGCGGATTTCGTCAGCGTTGATCAAATGATCACCCAGGCCGCCAGGCTGTAGCAGGGTGACCAGCAAATTCAGCCCATCAGCCGCCTCCGGTTTGATCCCCACCAGCTCGAACAGCACCTGGGTACTGGCGTTGGCGGCGAGCACTTCCCAGTGGCTGCCCAGCACGATCGCCGGTGCAGGATTGTTCGCGTGGAGCACATGGCTGATTGCCTCGCGAATAGCCTCCATGGAGGGCGAGGAGAGCGGGGTTGCCTCATAGCGCGGGGCGAAGCCGGCAGCGAGGAACACGCTGTTGCATTGCTCCAGCGGAACCTCCAGCGCCATCAGCAAATTATGCAAGGTGCCCGGGCTCGGCTTGGCGCGCCCGGTCTCGATGCAGCTCAGGTGGCGTTGGGAAACCCCGGTGATCAGCGCCAGTTCCAGCTGGCTCAATCTGGCGTGCCGACGCAGCACGCGCAGTTGCGTGCCGGCGGTAGTGTCGGGGTTGGCGCGGGGGAAAGGTTGGCTGCTCATGGGTTGACTCTGGCCGTGCGGGTCGGTGGTGTCGATGACCTTCGAGGTCATTGAGAGGGGAACGACGTTATCACTAATGTGCAGCTTCCCGAACCGTTGTCTCCAAGGAGGAGAACATGCGCAGACCCTGGATTGCCCTGGCCGGGCTGTTGGCTTTTGCCCTGTACACATTGATCACGATGCTGATCGCCGAACAATCGCTCATGGCGTTCGGACGTGAATTGATATCGAGGCCGGATACTGCCCAGGTGGTGATTGACTTGTATCTGATGGGGGCCTTGGCGGGCGTATGGATGTACCGGGATGCGCGGGCCAGGGGCAAATCCCTGGCGTCGGTGTTGCCCTATTTACTGGTAACGGCGGTTTTCGTATCCATCGGTCCGCTGCTGTATATCGTGGTCAACGGGTTCCGCGAACCTTCAGGGGGCCGGTGATGGAGGTTTATGCGTTGTGCGTACTGGTGCTGTTCTTGAAGATGCTGGCGATCTCCTGTTACCAGGGTTTCTTTCGACTCAGATTCCGTGCATTCACTAACCACGAGGATGCAGCTTTCTTCCATCGCGATGCGAATCCCCAGGAGTTACCGCAAGTCTCCCGGGCCGAAAAGGCTTGGGCCAATGATCTGGAAAATATTCCGTTGTTCTTCATTTTGGGTGGCCTGTGCCTGGCGATGGAAACGCCAGGCACCGCTACCGCGGGGTTGTTCTGTCTGTTCACCGCTGCCCGTGTGATGCATACGGTGATGTATCTGAGCGGCCGCCAGCCCTGGCGCACCCTCGCTTATGGAGTGGGAGTGCTCTGTTTGTCGGGGCTGGCCGGTCTGCTTGGCGCTGGGCTGATAACAATCAAGGGGTGAGAAAGGCCTGATAGTTGTCCTTGGTGATCTGTTGATAGGGAATGGTCAGCTCCGCCGTGTAGGGCTGCTTCCTGATCATCTTCAGCGCCAGGTCAATCGAGCCGACGGCCTGGCCCTTGTTGTCCTGATAGGCCGTGACTACCAATAGATCTTTTTTGATCGCATCCAGGCCGGCGGGTCCGCCGTCGCTGCCGCCCACCAGGATGTCCTTGCCAGGGTGCATGCCGGTCTGGGTAATCGCCATCGCGGCACCGATAGCCATTTCATCGGCATTGGCCGCCACGGCGTCGATTTTCTTGCCCGAGACGATCCAGTTGTTCATCAGGTCCATGGCCTTGCTGCGCTGCCAGTCGGCGCTTTGTTCTTCGACGATATGGATGTTGGGGTAATCCTTCAGTACGTTTTTCACGCCCTGTGTGCGGTTGTGGGTGGCGTTGTTAGAGAGCAAGCCGAGCATGATTGCGAGGTTGCCCTTGCCGTTCATTTTTTCCGCGAGGTAGCGCATCTGAATCTCGCCCGCTTTGATCTCGTCCGAGCCGACATAACCCACCCCGGCCGGTAAGCCGGGGATGTCCGGGCGACGGTTGACGTACACCAGCGGGATACCCGCCTGCTGGGCATTTACGGTCATTTTCTGGGTGGCGGCGGTGTCGACCGCGTTGACGATAATCGCGTCCATGCCTTGGGCAGAAAAGCTCTGCACCTGGTTCAGTTGGCGCACCACATCGCCTTGGGCGTCTTCGAATTGCAGGGTCACGTCGGTGAGGTCCCTGGCGTGGGCCGCCATGTAGTCACGCATCTGGGCGAGGAACACGTCGTCCACCTGGGCGATGCTGACGCCGATGCGTGTCTCGGCGAGGGCTAGCGGGGTAACGATGAGGGTCAGGAGCAAGGTCAGCAGCTGTTTTTTCATGGTGTCAGTCCGTTTTTTTTGTTGTTTTGAAAGACGTTGAAAACATTCCTCAGCCTTGGCGTTTGGCGTGTAGTTGCGCAACGCGTTCGGCAAAGGTCTCGCAGGGCCAGCGTTCGTTCAGTGCCTGCAACATCAGTTGCTGCCCGGTTTGCGGAGCCAGGCCCTGTAAGGGTGGGTCGGTATCCAGGTTGGTGGGAAAGGAATAGCCATCGGCGGTGCAGGCGATCACCGCGTGCAGCGCCTCGCCATCCATGACGTTGTCCGCCAGGCGCTCCAACAGGCAGGGGTACAGCGCCAGCATCATCCGGTCGCGGTCCACAGCCTCCATCGTTTTGCCGAACGCCGAGGAGATTTGCAGCAGGTTGGCCATGCGCTGGCGGTCCGGTGTGCGATTGGTGCCAGCGGCGTGAAACAGGGCCGGGTTGAAGAACAGCAGGTCACCTTTGTTCAGCGGCAATTGCACGGCATGCTGCTGGAAGTACTCGATGAATTCAGTGCGCCTCCAGGCCAGGTAGCCCAGTGGGTATTGCTGGGAAAACGGCAGCAGTTGGGTCGGGCCGGTTTCCAGGGGCATGTCGCTGTGGGCCACGGCCCCTTGCAGCGTGAGGTATTGGGACAGCGTGTGCAGGGGCAACGGAAAGCGCTCCACCACGTCGATGGTCTGGAACCCGAGGTGATAATCACGGTGCGGTTGCTGGGCTTGGCCACCGGGGTGCACCACGTTGACCTGGGCCGTGACTTGGTAGCCCGGGCCGAGCCAGGCTTGTGCGATCAACCCCAGCAGTGGGTTGGCGTAATATTCGACAAAGGATGCCGGCGACTGCAGTGCGGCCTTCTGTAATGAGTTCCAGATACGTCCGTTACTGCCGGCCTTGGCGAAGTGGTCGGCGGCCACACCTTGCGCAGCCTCTTGGGCAAAGATCGCTTCGAATACCTGGCTGTGACGGTCGACCACGTCCAGGTCGGCGTAGCCCTGGCGCACCACCATCACTCCCGGCCCCTGGCTGAACAGGCGATGCAGTTCGTCCAGCACGGCGTGACGATCGCCGTTGCGCAGTGCCTGGGCCTGATAGATCGGGATGTTGCTGCACACTTCGGCGCAGTGCGGGTAGTCCTCGGCAGCCGCCTGCTGGGCACAGATCGAGTGAAAATCTTCCAGTTGCACTGCGTCGGCGCTGACAAAGGCAGGCATCACGCACCCTCCACCAGGCTCAGGGCCTGATCGGGGCGTGGGGTGCCGCCGTCGCCACAGCCGATGACGCCTTGCTCCAGGTCGATCACCGTGCCGGTCATCATTCCCGACTCGCGTGACAATAGAAATGCCACGCTCTGGGCCACCTCTTCAGGTTTGAGCAGGCGGCCGAAGGGCTGCGCGGCTTCGGCGGCCTCCAACCAGCCATCCCCGGCACCGTGGTAGTGCCGCTGGATTTCATCCTCGTGCGGTGTGTCCATCCAGCCGATGTTCAAGCCGTTGACCCGAATCCGGTTGCGCAGGGCGCTGAACGCCACGTTTTTGGTCAGAATCGCGAGAGCGCCCTTGGACGCCGCGTAGGCACTCAAGAACGATTGCCCGCCGTGGCCGGTGACACTCTGGATATTGACCACTGCACCTTCAACCCTCTGGCTGATCATCAGCTTCAAGGCTTCCTGCATCAGGAAAAACGGCGCCCTCACATTGACCGCAAACAGTCGGTCAAACAGTTCAGGGGAGGTGTCGAGAATGGTGCCGCGATCCGACATCCCGGCGCAGTTGATCAGCCCGTGGAGGGTGCCGAAGTGGGCACGGGCCGCCTCGATCACGGCGCGGCAGTCGCCAATCTGTTCCAGGTCCGCCTGGACAAACACCGCGCGGCAATCGAGCGCTGCCAACTGCCGTACTTGCTCCTGGCCCTGGTCCGGACGGCGTCCGCAGATGATCAGGCCGGCAGCACCGCGCCGCGCCAGGGTATGGGCGACGGCAGCCCCCAATCCCTGGGTGCTGCCGGTGACGACAAAGTATTGGCCTTTGAAGGTATGGCTGAGGTCGGTTGAAGGCATCGGGGTCTCCTGGGTTTTTGTTGTTTTGAAGGCCGGGCTCGACGCCGGGCAAAACTGAGACTAGCATTGCGGTCACCTCAACGAGTCTCAAAAAAACCTCAAAAAGACCTCAGGTCCAACAGCATGCTCGAACGCGCTAAACACTTTTCCATCAAGCAACTGGCCACCCAGGCGGGCGTCAGCAAGGCGACAGTCGATCGCGTCTTGCATGAGCGCGGCAGCGTGCACGCCCAAACCCGGCGGCGTATCGAACAGGCTCTGGATGAGCTGGAATCCCAGGAAAAAAATGGCCTGGCAGTAGGCCGTACCTTTCATGTCGATGTGATCATGCACACGCCCAAGCGCTTCAGTGCGGCGGTGCAGGCCGCCATCACCGCCCAACTGGGCAGCCTGGCACCGTTTCGTATCGCCCCGCGGTTTCATGTGTTCGAAGAGATCGAGCCTCAGGCGATGCACGACCAATTGCTGCGCTGCCTCGAGACCGGCAGCCAGGGTGTGGTGCTCAAGGCCGCGGACGAGCCGGCGGTGAATCTGGCGGTCAAGCACCTGGCGGCCGCAGGTATTCCGGTGGTGACCCTGGTCACCGATCTGCCCCACAGCGAGCGCATCGGCTACGTAGGCATGGATAACCGCACCGCCGGACAAACCGCCGCGTACCTTCTTTCCCGCTGGCTGTCACCCCAACCCCAGGAAGTGGCGGTGGTGATTGGCAGTGAATTGTTCCGGGGCGAGGAAGAACGCGAAATGGGTTTTCGCATGTGGCTGCGCGGCCGTGCGACGCACCTGCGGGTACTGGATATCAGCGGTGGGTACGGCGTGTATGACCGAACGTTTGCCCGGGTCACCGATGCGTTGAAGCAGCATCCCGAACTGAAGGCGGTGTACAGCGTCGGCGGTGGCAACCGGGCAATTGTCGACGCCTTTGCGGCTCTGGATCGCCCGTTGGACGTGTTTATTGCTCACGACCTCGACGAAGAGAATCGCCAGCTGTTGGCTGAAGAAAAAGTCGCCGCGATTATCGACCACAACCTGCAGATCGATGCGCGCCATGTGTTTCTGCACATCCTGCAATTTCATCGGCTGTGGAAGGCTGGGCCGATTGCGCCGTCACAGGTACAGATCGTCACACCGTTCAACCTGCCGGACTGAATCTCCACACCCAATAACAATCCCAGGAGTTCGACCATGCTACGTATCGCTGTCCTTGGTGCAGGGCGCATCGCCAACATTCACGCGGCCAATGTCGCGGCCCATCCTGATGCCACTCTGGTGGTGGTCGCCGACCCCTGGCGGGAGGGCGTCGATGGCTTGGCTGCGCAGCTGGGTTGCGAGGCGGCCTATGACTGCGCAGCAGTGCTAAGTCGGGACGATATCGACGCGGTGGTGATTGGCACACCCACCGACACTCATATCGATTTGCTGCTGGCGGCCGTGTCCCAGGGCAAGGCCGTGCTGTGCGAGAAGCCCATTGACCTGGATTTCGCCAAGGCGCGGGCGGCGGCGCAAGCTGTGGAGCGCGAGGGCGGCA
>NZ_JACARK010000477.1:0-4845 GCF_013386655.1 Pseudomonas sp. K5002
CGCTGACGCTACCCAGCGACTGCACGTTCACTGGCACGCCGGCGGCCTGCAACTGCCCGGCGGTCTGCCAGGCCAGTTGCTCGGCAAAGCCGCTCTGGCTGGCAAAGCCGATCAGCCAGGCCGGCGCGTCGCTGTGGTTGCCGGTCAGGCCTTTGCGGGCATCGCGCACCTGGCGTTTCTTGCGGCGGCGGTCCAGATACAGCAGCCAGCCGGTGATGAAGAACACCGGCATCAGCAGCGCGCTGAACGTCAGGATGATCCGGCCGGGCAGGCCGAAGTAGCTGCCGGTGTGCAGCGCATAGATACTGGTCAGGATCTGCGCCTTGAAGCTTTTGCCGGCGTAGGTGTCATGGGATTTGACTTCGCCGGTGGCCGGGTCGAGGTTGATCTGGTTCAGCGCGCGATCGTGGGGCGAGGTCTTCAGCAGGTAGTAGACGGTGGCGGGTTGGCCGGCGACCGCGGGCATGCGGATGTTGTAGCCGCTCAAGCCGGGGCCGGCGTTGCTGTAGATGCTGCTCCAGATCGCGGCGTAATTGGCCACCGGCGCAGGCCCTTCGGGGGCCGGGCCGCGCTTGCGTACGCGTTCGTTCTGCGGCGCGTCGGACAGCAGTCTGGTCATACCGTTGCTGTACCACTCGTAGGACCAGAACAGTCCGGTGAGTGCCGCCAGAAGATAGAACAGCAGGCACCAGGTGCCGAACACCGAGTGCAGGTCCCAGTTGAAACTACGGCCTTTCTTGCGCCAGTCCACCGCCAGCCATGCACGCCAGCTTGCCACCTGGCGCGGCCAGCGCAGGTACAGGCCCGAGAGGCAGAAGAACACCAGGATCAGCGTGCAGGCGCCGGTGATTTGCCGGCCGGTGTCGCCGATGGCGAGGAAACGGTGCAGTTGCAGCACGAAGCCGAAGAAGTCCTGGCCGACGGCATCGCCCAGGTAGTCGCCGGTGTACGGGTCGAAGTAGCGCATCTGCCCGCGACGTTCACCGGGCGGTGGGGTGAACCAGACCTTGGCCGCGTTGGTGCTGTCGGGCTGCACCGTGAGCATCGACACGACTTTGCCTGCACGGGCTTCCAGCAGGTGCACCAGTTCAGCGGGCGGCAGTACCCCGGCCGGACGCTTTTCCACCGTCAACACCGTCGGGTTCAGCAACTCGATGAGTTCATCCTGGAACGACACCGTTGCGCCGGTGATCCCCATCAAGGCCAACACCAGCCCGGCGGTAATGCCGAAGAACCAATGCAACTGGAACAGGGTTTTCTTCAACACGTCGTACGGCCTCGTCATCAGGTTAGGTGTTTCACGGCGCGCATTATGCCGCGAGTTGTCGAGAAACATTCTTTTTTACACGCAAAAACCCCACGCATCCGATGCGTGGGGTTTCGTGCAGTCATTTGTATCGGTTTAGAAATGGAAACTGGTGGTCAGCAGGGCCGTACGACCGGCTGCCTGGTTGGCAAAATGCGAGGCATAGGCCTTGTCGTAGTAGGTCTTGTCGGTGAGGTTCTGCACGTTCAACTGCAGGTCGACGTTCTTGGTCAGCTTGTAGCTGGCCATAGCGTCGTAGCGGGTGTAGGACGGCACGTAGA
Source organism: Pseudomonas sp. K5002 (assembly GCF_013386655.1). NCBI lineage: Bacteria > Pseudomonadati > Pseudomonadota > Gammaproteobacteria > Pseudomonadales > Pseudomonadaceae > Pseudomonas > Pseudomonas sp. K5002. The sequence continues at coordinate 1,588 of NZ_JACARK010000477.1, forward strand.
CGGTGTTGCCCGCATCGCCGTAGACCTCGTCGACATAGAACGCGCCGCCGCCGATGGTGAGCTTGGGTGTCACGTCATACGTCGTCCACAGGCTGAAGGTGTTCTTCGGCGTGTTGGGCATCTGGTTGCCTTTGTTCGAGCCGGCACTGACGACACCGTTACGACCGTTCAGGCCCGGGTCCACCAGTTCGCTTTTCAGGTAGCTGTAGCCGGCGAACACTTGCCATTGATCGGTCAGCTTGCCGCTGGCGGAAAGCTCCAGGCCGTCGACGCGGGATTCGCCACCGTTTTCATAGGTCAGCGCGTCCACCAGGATCCGCGTGTTTTTCTTCTCGGTGCGGAACACCGCGGCGGTCAGGGACAGGCGGTCGTGGAACATGTCCCACTTGGTGCCCAGCTCGTAGTTGACGGTCTCTTCCGGTTTCAGGTCGCTGGTGGCGGCGCCGGCAGACAGCGGGTTGCCGTCGGCGCCTTCACCTACCAGGCCGCCGGCCGGTGAGGCTGAGGTGGCGTAGGAGGCATAGATGCTGCCGTTTTCAACCGGCTTCCAGACCAGGCCCGCCTGCCAGTTGAAGAACTGGCTGTCGTTCTTGATCTTGCTGCGGGCCTTGACGGTGGCGGTCGGCACCGCATTGGTGTTGGCCACGGTGTCGAAGGTGTCGTAGCGCAGGCCGACGTTCAGCAGCCATTTCGGGTCCAGCTCGATGGTGTCGAACACATAGGCGGCGCGGCTGGTGGCCTTGGTGTTGGTGCCGTTGTAGTTGCGCGCAATGCTGCCGGTCCAGGCATCGTCCGGGTTCGGGTTGCCCAGCGAGGTGCACTGGCCGCCTTTGCCGGGCGCCGGGCAACCGGGGTTGCTGTTCGGGCTGACGGTGTAGCCGCTGTAGCGGGTTTCTTCGCCGGTGAATTCCAGCCCGGTGGAGTAGGTGTTCTTGAAGCCCAGCGCCTGGAAGCTGCCAAACAGATCGGTCTGGTTGGTGGTGGTCTCGGTGGTGGACACGCGGGTGTTCGCGCGGCGCCACACGGTGCCGAACTGGTTGACGTTGTGCTGGCTGTCGTCGGGTTGGGTGACGATATAGTCCTGGCCGGTGTTGCCGTGGCGCAGGGTGTTTTTCAGCGTCATGTTGTCGTTCAGGTCGTGCTCGATGGAGAACGTGCTGATGTCGGCGCGGGTCTTGCGGAAGTCGCGATCCTTGAGGCCGTAGAAGTTGTTGCTGTCGCCGCCGTCGGTTGGCTTGTCATGTACGTGGGCGGCTTTTGCGCCGCTGTTGCTGTAGCCATACGGAATGCCCGAATCCGGCAGGTCGTTGCTTTCCATGTGGTAGTAGCTGAGGTTGACGCGAGTCGGAGTGCCCAGGCCGAAGGTCAGCGACGGGGCCACGCCCCAGCGGTCGTAGTTGACGGCATCACGCCCGGCGACGTTCTGTTCGTGGCTCATCAGGTTCAGGCGGAAGGCCGCGCTGTCGAGGAACTGACGGTTGACGTCGAGCACATAGCGGCGGGTCTGGTCGGAGCCGTAGGTGAAGCCACCGTTGGTGAAGTCCCGCGCCTGTGGCGTCTTGCTCACCAGGTTGAGGCTGCCGCCGGCCGAGCCGCGGCCGCCGAATGACGAGTTGGGGCCTTTGCTGACTTCGATGGATTCGATGTCGAAGATCTCGCGGCTCTGGCCGCCGGTGTCGCGCACGCCGTCGAGGTAGGTATCGCCCTGGGCGTCGAAGCCGCGAATGAACGGACGGTCGCCCTGCGGGTTGCCGCCTTCACCGGCGCCGAAGGTAATCCCCGGCACGGTGCGCAAGGCGTCCTGCAACGAGGTGGCGGCGGTGTCCTTGAGCACTTGCTGCGGCACCACGGTGACCGAGCGCGGAGTATCTACCAGCGGCGCGGTGTACTTCTGCGAGGACGCTTTTTCGACCTGGTAGGACGTGCTGTCCTGTTCCTGGCCGGTGATGCTGGTGGCTCCCAGGGAAATGCTGTTGCGCTCGCCTTTCTGCTCGGTGTCTTCAGCAGCTTGCGCCATTTGGGCGGCAGCGCTGGCGCTGATGGCAACGCCGATGGCCGAGGCCAGCAAACGTGGTGAACTGGCAGGTGTTTTTATCGAAGTGCGCGGCATGAGTGTGTCCTTTCCCCAAGGAGGTGAGGCCGCGGAATATAGGGAGAACAAGACTTCATATCAATTGCGATACATTACTATTCGCACTGAATTTACGTTCTTTACACTTTTTGCTTACGGTTTTGACGATCTCGTTCGTCCCTTGGGCGGGAGTAGGGTTGTACACAGTCAATAAGAATCACTACCATTGGCGTCTCACTGTTTTCAGGTAATGCCTCCATGTTGCTGCACATTCCCGGCCTGTTCTCTCGCGAGGAAGTGCTGCGCATCCGCGAAGCCCTGGCGCACACCGAGTGGGCCGACGGCAAAATCACTGCCGGGCACCAATCGGCCAAGGCCAAACACAACCTGCAACTGCCGGAAGGCCACCCGTTGGCAAAGGAAATCGGCGCGGCGATCCTCGATCGACTGTGGAAAAATCCGCTGTTCATGTCAGCGGCGTTACCGCACAAGGTCTTCCCGCCATTGCTCAACTGTTACACCGCCGGTGGCAGTTTCGACTTCCATATCGACAACGCCGTGCGCCAGTCCAAGGGCAGCCACGAGCGGGTGCGCACCGACCTTTCCTCCACGGTATTTTTCAGCGACCCCGACGACTACGACGGCGGCGAGCTGGAAATCCAGGACACCTTCGGCCTGCAGCGGGTCAAGTTGCCGGCGGGCGACATGGTGCTGTACCCCGGCTCCAGCCTGCACAAGGTCAACGCCGTGACCCGCGGCGCGCGCTACGCCTCGTTTTTCTGGACCCAAAGCCTGGTGCGCGAGGACAGCCAGCGCACCTTGCTGTTCGAGATGGACGGGGCGATCCAGCAACTGAGCCGCGACGTGCCCGACCACCCCGCGCTGATCCAGCTCACCGGCACCTATCACAACCTGCTGCGCCGCTGGGTTGAGGTCTGAGCGTGGGCTTTTTATTGCGCCGTGAAGAAGTACTCAACGTTGAGCAATTGCAGAGCATGCTCGACGACTCCCCGGTGCGCGCCGCCCAGGCGATTTTGATCGCCGCGAAGGAGGGCGTGGTGGATGCCCAGGCGCTGCTCGGGCAAATCCTGCTGGAAGGGCGCGGCATCGAGCGCGATGAAGCACTGGCGATGCGCTGGTTCCGCATTGCCGCCCAGGGCGGGCATTTGATGGCGCGCAATATGCTC
>NZ_JACARK010000478.1:0-7177 GCF_013386655.1 Pseudomonas sp. K5002
CTGCTGGCGATCCTCAAGGCCGGCGGCGCCTATGTGCCGCTCGACCCAACCTACCCGCAGGACCGCCTGGCCTACATGATGCAGGACAGCGGCATCCAGCTGCTGCTGGCCCAGGCGTCGCTGGCCGGTCAATTGCCGGTGCCTGACGGCGTGAAAACCCTGCTGCTGGATACCGACGTCAGCGCCTTTGCCAACAACGACCCGCAAGTCGTCATGGATCCTTCGAACCTCGCCTACGTGATCTACACCTCCGGTTCCACCGGCAATCCCAAAGGCACCTTGCTCGCGCACCACAATATCCTGCGTCTGTTCGCGGCCACTGAACCGTGGTTTGGCTTCGGCCCACAGGACGTCTGGAGCCTGTTTCATTCCTATGCTTTCGACTTCTCGGTCTGGGAAATTTTCGGCGCACTGCTGCACGGTGGCGAGCTGCTGATCGTGCCGTACGACGTCAGCCGCTCGCCCCAGGAATTCCTCGACCTGTTGTGCAACGCGGGCGTCACGGTGCTCAACCAGACGCCGTCGGCGTTCAAGCAGTTGATGCACGTGGCTTGTACCGACTCCCGGGCCAATGCCCTGCGCTACGTGGTATTCGGCGGCGAGGCGCTGGACGTCAAGAGCCTGCGCCCATGGTTCGAACGGTTTGGCGACAGCGCGCCACAGCTGATCAACATGTACGGCATCACCGAAACCACGGTGCACGTCACCTACCGTCCGCTGTCGGTGGCTGATCTCGAGCTGGACGCCAGCAGTCCGATTGGCGAACCGATAGCCGACCTGTCGTGGTACCTGCTCGACGGTGAACTGAACCCGGTGGCCAAAGGCTGCATCGGTGAACTGTATGTTGGCCGCGCCGGCCTGGCCCGGGGCTACCTGAAGCGTGGCGACCTGACGGCACTGCGTTTTATTCCCGACCCGTTCGGCGAAAGCGGTGCGCGGTTGTACCGCACCGGTGACCTGGCGCAATACCGCAGCGACGGGGTGATCGAGTACATCGGCCGGATTGACCATCAGGTGAAAATCCGTGGCTTCCGTATCGAACTGGGTGAAATTGAAGCGCGCCTGAACGCCCTGGCGGCGGTGCGCGAAGCCGTGGTCTTGGCCCAGGAAGGGCTGAACGGCCAGCAATTGGTGGCTTACGTGATCCCGGCGCAAGGTGCCGAGGATGCAGGCGCCCTCAAGGCGCAGTTGAAAGCGGACCTGCCGGACTACATGGTACCGACGCACCTGCTGTTCCTGAATGAATGGCCACTGACCGCCAACGGCAAGCTCGACCGCAAGGCCCTGCCGCAGCCGGACGCAAGCCAGGTACAGCACGAATACGTGGCGCCGCAAAGCGCGCTGGAACAGCAAATCGCAACCGTCTGGCAAGACGTGCTGAAACTGGAACGGGTTGGCCTCACCGACAACTTCTTCGAACTGGGTGGCGATTCGATCATTTCGATCCAGGTGGTCAGCCGTGCGCGGCAGGCGGGGATTCGCTTCAGCCCCAAAGACCTGTTCCAGCACCAGAGCATCCAGGCGCTGGCCGTGGTCGCACAGACCGGTGAGACGCTGCCGTCGATCGATCAGCGACCGGCAACCGGCACCACGGTGCTGTTGCCGATTCATCAACAATTCTTCGCTCAGGAAATTCCCGATCGTCACCACTGGAACCAGTCGGTGATGCTCAAACCGGCGCAGGCACTGGATGCACACGCACTGGAGCAGGCGCTGGAGGCTTTGGTGGCGCATCACGACAGCTTGCGCCTGGATTTCGTCGAACGGGCTGACGGCTGGTCGGCACACTACCGTGACGTCGCGGCGCACACGGATCAAACGCTTCTGTGGCCAGTGGAGGTCGCGGACCTCGCAGCCCTTGAGGCACTGGGTGACGAAGCCCAGCGCAGCCTGCAATTGAACGGTGGTTCGCTGATACGCGCGGTGCTGGCGAACCTGGCGGACGGCACTCAACGGCTGTTGCTGATTATCCATCACCTGGTGGTCGATGGCGTGTCGTGGCGGATTCTGTTCGAGGATCTGCAGAACGCTTACCGGCAAATCCTTTCAGGCGCAGGTGTGCAGTTGCCGGCCAGGACCAGTGCGGTCAAGGCCTGGGCGGCGGCATTGCAGGGCTACGCCACAACCCCTGCGCTGCAGGCCGAGTTGGGTTTCTGGCAACAACAGTTGCAGGGCGCTTCGCCAGCCTTGCCGTATGACCGTCCGAACGGCGGGCAGCAACATGATCAGGCCCTGACCTTTCGTAGCAAGCTGGACCGGGCCCTGACCCGCCAGCTGTTGCAGGATGCGCCGGCGGCCTATCGCACCCAGGTCAACGACGTATTGCTGACCGCGCTGGCGCGGGTGATAACGCGCTGGACCGGTGACGACAATGCGTTGGTGTTGCTTGAGGGGCACGGTCGCGAAGACGTGTTCGAGCACATCGACCTGACCCGTACCGTGGGCTGGTTCACCGGCGTGTTCCCGGCGCGGCTGTCGCCGGTTGCGGATCTCGCTGGGTCGCTCAAGCAGATCAAGGAGCAGCTGCGGGCAATTCCGCATAGGGGCATCGGCTTCGGCGCACTGGCGTACCTGGGCGATGAACAGACACGGGAGTCTTTGCAAGCCTTGCCGCTACCGTGCCTGACCTTCAACTATCTCGGTCAGTTCGACGCCAGCTTCGATACCGCCGACGACGCCCTGTTTGTGCCGACCGGCGAATCCGGCGGTGAAGAAGTCAACCTGCAGGGGCCGCTCGGCAACCCGCTGGCGCTCAACAGCAAAGTCTTCGGTGGTGAACTGGACCTGAGCTGGACCTACAGCGGCGCGATGTTCGATGCCGCGACCATCCAGCGCCTGGCCGACGACTATGTGCAAGAGCTGACGGCGCTGATCGGCCATTGCTGCGACAACGCCAACCGGGGAGTGACGCCGTCGGATTTCCCGTTGGCGCAACTGTCTCAGGCCCAACTCGATGCGCTGGTGCTCGAACCTCAAGGCATCGACGACATCTACCCGTTGTCACCGATGCAGCAGGGCATGCTGTTCCACACCTTGCTCGAACAGGGGAATGGCGATTACATCAACCAGATGCGCCTGGATATCGATGGCGTCGATCCGCAACGCTTCCGCGCGGCCTGGCAAGCCGTGGTGGATGCCCATGACATCCTGCGTACCGGGTTCATCTGGCAAGGCAATCTTGAACAACCGATGCAGGTGGTACAGCGTCAAGTGCAGGTGCCGTTCCGTGTGCTCGACTGGAGCGGTCACGCCGATCGGGATGCGGCACTGCAAACCCTTGCCGATGAAGAGCGCGCCCAAGGCCTGGACCTGAACTGCGCGCCCTTGATGCGCCTGGTACTGGTACGCACGGCAACTGATCGTCATCACCTGATCTACACCAACCATCACATCCTTATGGATGGCTGGAGCAGCGCGCAGTTGCTCGGCGAAGTGTTACAGCACTACAGCGCAGAAACCGTGGCACGACCCGTTGGCCGGTATCGTGATTACATCGCGTGGCTGAAGCGGCAGGACGCATCGCTCGGCGAAGCGTTCTGGAAGGAGCAGTTGCACGCCCTGGATGAACCGATTCGCCTGGCGCAGATGTTTGCCCGTCCGGCGCAGGCCATCGCCACCCACCTTTACGCTCACCACCACCTGCACCTCGATGAGCAGCAAACGCGCCGTCTGGGCGACTTTGCCCGAGAGGCGAAAGTCACCGTCAACACTGTGGTCCAGGCTGCGTGGCTGTTGCTGTTACAGCGTTACAGCGCAAAGTCCTGCGTCGCCTTCGGCGCAACCGTGTCGGGGCGCCCGGCGGACCTGGCAGGCGTCGAGCAACAGATTGGCCTGTTCATCAACACCTTGCCGGTCATTGCCAGCCCGCGCTCCGAGCAGAGCCTGGGGGGTTGGCTGCACAGCGTCCAGGCGCAGAACCTGGCGTTGCGGGACTTCGAGCACACCGCGTTGTTCGATATCCAGCGCTGGGCGGGGCAGGGTGGTGAAGCGCTGTTCGACAACATCCTGGTGTTTGAGAACTATCCGATTTCAGAAGCCCTGGAGAAAGGTTCGCCTCAGGGTCTGCGCTTTGGTGCCGTGGGCAATCTGGAGCAAACCAACTACCCGCTGACCCTGCTGGTGGGCCTGGGCGCCGAGCTGACCGTGCAGTTCAGCTATCAATGTGCGAGCTTCACACCTGTGTCGGTGGAGCAGATCGGCGTGCACCTCAAGCGTCTTCTGCTGCAAATGAGCAGCGATGCCGCACGCCCACTGGGTGACCTCACGCTGTTGGACCCGAGTGAAACCCGCCAGCAATTGCAGGACTGGAACGCCACCGCAAGCGTCTACCCGGGCGAGCACTGCATTCATCGTCTGTTTGAGGCGCGGGCACGGCAGACGCCGGATGCCACGGCGCTGCTGTTTGCTGATCAGGCGCTGACCTACGCTCAACTCAATACCCAGGCCAATCGCCTGGCGCATCGTTTGATTGAACTCGGTGTCGGCGCTGACCAACCGGTGGGTATCGCCCTTGAGCGTGGGGTGGACATGATCGTCGGGCTGCTGGCGATCCTCAAGGCCGGTGGCGCCTACGTGCCGCTCGATCCGCACTATCCGGTGGATCGCCTGGCCCACATGATTGAAGACAGTGGGTTGCAGTTGCTTCTGACCCAGGCATCGTTGCTGCGCCAGTTGCCGATTCCGGCAGGGGTGCACACCGTCTTGGCGAGTGCAATGGATGAATCGGTCAGCCCTGAACAGGCGGCCAATCCGCAGGTGTCGGTGGACGGCGATAACCTGTGCTACGCCATTTATACCTCGGGCTCTACCGGCAAGCCCAAGGGTGTGATGGTACGCCATGGCGCCCTGGTGAATTTCGTTGCCAGCATGGCCCGCGAACCAGGCATCGAGGCAAGTGACCGCCTGCTGTCGCTGACCACCTTCTCGTTCGATATTTTCGGCCTGGAACTGTACGGCGCGCTGTTCAGCGGTGCGGCCGTGGTGCTGGTGGACAAACAGAGCGCCCACGACCCTGAAGCATTGCTGGGGATTATCGAACAGCAGCGGGTCAGTATCGTGCAGGCCACGCCGTCGACGTGGCGCATGTTGCTTGAGCATCCCATGGCCGAGCGTCTTGCCGGACGCACATGCCTGTGTGGCGGCGAGGCATTGGCCGAGGACCTGGCCGAGCGCTTGCTGGCGGTCGCAGGCCCGGTCTGGAACCTCTATGGGCCCACGGAAACCACGATCTGGTCGGCGGCTTATCCACTGACCACAGACAAGCGCTTGCCTTACCTCGGCCGGCCGATTGCCAACACCTCGCTGTACATCGTCGGCGAGCACTTCGCGCCGAACCCTGTCGGGTTGATCGGTGAATTGCTGATTGGCGGTGATGGCCTGGCGCGCGGGTACCACGAGCGGCCGGCGCTCACCGCCGAACGCTTCCTCCCGGATCCATTTGGTAATGGCACACGGCTGTACCGCACCGGTGACCTTGCGCGACATCGCGTCGACGGTGTGATCGAGTACATCGGCCGGGCAGACCACCAGGTGAAAATTCGTGGCTTTCGCATCGAGTTGGGAGAGATCGAAGCGTGCCTGTTGGCGCAGGACGCGATCCGCGAGGCGGTGGTGGTGCCTCAGCAAGGGCCGGGTGGCACGCAGTTGGTGGCCTACCTGATTGCGGCCGGTACTGAGGCGGCCGAGGCGCAGTCGTTGGTGGCGCTGCGCGACGAGCTGAAGGCGCGGCTCGCCTGCGACCTGCCGGACTACATGATTCCGGCGCACTGGATGCTGCTTGAGCGCTTCCCGCTGACGCCCAACGGCAAGCTGGACCGCAAAGCCTTGCCGCTGCCCGACGCCAATCAGTTGCTGCGGGCCTATGTGGCGCCGCAAGGGGCGCTTGAGCAGAGCGTCGCACAGATCTGGCAAGAGGTGCTCAAGCTTGCGCGGGTAGGGCGCGACGACAACTTCTTTGAATTGGGCGGGCATTCCTTGCTGGCGACCCAAGCGACAGCCCGCCTGCAAATGGAGCAAGGCGCAGCCGTGCCCCTGGACCTTTTATTTCGAACCCCATCGCTGTCGGAGTACGCCGCGCAACTGGCGGTGCACCTGACACCTCACTCCAGCGAAGACTTGAGTGAGATGCATGATTTCCTGGCAGACCTGGAGACCCTTTGAAAATGACTCAGCTCGATAACCTGTCTCTGGTTCAGCGATTCATCCGTTTGCCGCTCGCCCAACGGCAAGCGTTCCTGCAAAAGCTGCACAGCAAAAACATGAGTTTTGCCGCGTTGCCGATTCCGGCGATGCGTGACGAGTTCGAGCATATCGGCCTGTCCTACGCCCAGGAGCGCCAGTGGTTCCTCTGGCAGTTGGACCCTCACAGCGCGGCCTACCATGTGCCGACGGCGCTGCGGTTGCGCGGTGCACTGGACGTGCCGGCGTTGCAGCGCAGCTTCGATGCATTGCTGGAGCGCCATGAGGTGCTGCGTACGGTGTTTGTCGACGGGCCGGAAGGGCCGCTGCAGGTTGCGCACGCATGCCTGAGCCTGCCGGTCACGACGGTGGTGCTGGAAGCGGTGCCGGACGCCGCAGCGCTCAAGGCGTTGATTGACACTGAAATCACTGCGCTGTTCGACTTGCAGCAGGGCCCGCTGTTGCGGGTCAAGCTGTTGCAACTGGCACCGGACGACCACGTGCTGGTGCTCACCCAGCACCACATCATTTGTGACGGCGCATCGGCGCAGATCATGGTTCACGACCTGGTCAAACTCTATGCTGCCCACAGCACTGGCCAGGCGCCGGACCTGCAGGCGCTGCCGATTCAATACGCCGACTATGCGATCTGGCAGCGCAAATGGATGGAAGCCGGCGAGCTTGCGCGGCAATTGGGCTACTGGACCGAACGCCTGGGTGATGGCGGTGAAGTGCTGCCTTTGCCTGCTGACCGCGCCCGTCCGGCGGTGCAGAGTTACCGCGGTGCGCGGCTGGACCTCGCCATCGATGCCGGGCTGACCGAACGCCTCAAGCGCCTGGCCCAGCGCGAAGGCTGCACCTTGTTCATGCTGTTGCTCGCCTCATTCCAGGTATTGCTGCACCGTTACAGCGGCCAGTCGGACATCCGCGTGGGCGTGCCGGTGGCCAACCGCAACCGTCTTGAAACCGAAGGCCTGATTGGTTTCTTCGTCAATACCCA
>NZ_JACARK010000048.1:0-14650 GCF_013386655.1 Pseudomonas sp. K5002
CTTCATTAACTGACCCACCGCCTTCGCGAGCAAGCCCGCTCCCACATTCAGGCCTCACCCGGCTTGACTACAGCGCGACCGGCGCTCTTTCACACAGGGTATTGAGCGCCGCCGCCCACTGCGGGTCATCATTCAGGCACGGCACCAACACCAACTCTTCGCCCCCCGCTTCGCGGAATTGCTCCAGGCCGCGATCACCAATTTCCTCCAGTGTCTCGATGCAGTCCGCAACAAACGCCGGGCACATCACCAGCAGCTTCTTCACGCCCTGCTGAGCCAACGCTTCAAGGCGTGCCTCGGTGTACGGTTCGATCCACTTGGCCCGGCCCAGCCGCGACTGGAACGCCACCGACCATTTGCCATCCGGCAAGCCAAGGCGCTCGGCAAAATCCCGCGCAACGCTGAAACACTGCGCGCGATAGCACGTGGCAAGCACCTCGGGAGAGGCGTTCTGGCAGCAGTTGGCGTCCTTGAAGCAGTGTTGCCCGGTAGGGTCGAGCTTTTTCAGGTGGCGCTCGGGCAACCCATGAAAGCTCAGCAGGAGGTGATCGAAATCCGCTTCCACATAGGTTCTGGCGCTGTTGGCCAAGGCGTCCAGGTACTCCGGTTCATCGTAGAACGGCTGCAGAATCGAAAACTCGATCGCCAGCTTTTTGTGCCGCACCACGCGCCGGGCCTCTTCGATTACCGTGGTCACGGTGCTGTCGGCAAACTGCGGGTACAACGGCGCCAGGGTCACTTTCTGGATGCCTTGGGACGCCAGCCGGGTCAGTACGCTTTCAATCGACGGCTCGCCATAGCGCATGGCCAACTCCACCGGCCCCTGGGTCCACTGTGCAGTCATCTGTTGTTGCAAGCGACGGCTAAGAACTACCAGCGGCGAGCCTTCGTCCCACCAGATCGAGGCGTAGGCATGGGCCGATTGCTCCGGGCGCTTGATCAGGATCAGCGACACCAGCAAACGCCGAACCGGCCATGGCAGGTCAATGACGTAAGGGTCCATCAGGAACTGATTGAGGTAGCTGCGCACATCCGCCACCGAAGTGGACGCCGGTGAACCCAGGTTGACCAGTAACAACGCGTGATCCGTCATGCAACATCCTATCTCTAGAGGCGGCTGGACAAGTCGTCCAGGGCCGCATGCAACTCAGTGAACTGGAAAGTGAAACCGGCCGCCAACAGCCGCTGCGGCAAAGCCCGCTGGCCACCCAGCAACAAACCGGACAACTCGCCCAGGCCGATGCGCAAGGCAAACGCCGGCATGGGCATGAACGCCGGGCGGTGCAGCACCTTGCCCAGGGTCTTGGCGAACTCCAGGTTGCGTACCGGGTGTGGCGCGCAGGCATTATAAGGACCGCTGGCATCGGTCTTGTGCAGAAGAAAATCAATCAGGGCGATTTGATCCTTTATATGGACCCATGGCATCCACTGCCGACCATTGCCGATAGGCCCGCCCAGCGCCAGTTTGAACGGCAGCAACAGCCGCGACAAAAAGCCGCCCTCCGCCGCCAGCACCAGCCCGGTACGCACCAGCACCACGCGGATGCCCAATGCCTCGGCACGCTGGGCGGTTTCTTCCCAGGCAATGGAGAGCTGGCTGCCGAAATCGTCCTGCACCGGGCCGCTGTCTTCGGTCAGCTCGCGCTCACCGCCGTCGCCGTACCAGCCCACCGCGGAACCGGAGATCAACACCGCCGGTTTTTGCTCAAGGCCCTCAAGCCAGGCCAGCAGCGTTTCGGTGAGGCCGATACGGCTGCTCCACAACAGCGCCTTGCGTTTATGCGTCCAGGGCCGGTCGGCAATCGGCGCGCCGGCCAGGTTGACCACCGCGTCCACCGCCTCGTTTATGTCCTGCAGGCGGGCGACGCCACGCACCTGGGCGCCGCACAATTTAGCCACTTGTTCGGGATGGCGGCTCCAGACCGTGAGGCGATGGCCCTGGGCAAGCCAGTATTGGCAAAGTTGATGGCCGATCAAACCGGTACCGCCGGTCAGCAAAATGTGCATGAGTTGTTCCTCGTGTAACGTTCGCCGACCACCGTTAGTCTATTTTATAAACAGGGATGTTTTAATCGGGCGCAACGCTGGTTAAACCTTCAGGTTTAACCATAGGTCACGCCAAACGATCAGGTACGCCAAAACTTATACCAAAAAACAATATTGTACAGCTATTGGTGTCGGCGTAGTCTGTACCCAACGGTAAAACGAGGCCTCCCATGACTGTTCCCATCGCGATCATTGGCACCGGCATCGCCGGTCTCTCCGCCGCCCGAGCGTTGAAAGACGCGGGGCACGTTGTACAACTCTTCGATAAAAGCCGCGGCAGTGGCGGTCGCATGTCCAGCAAGCGCAGCGATGCGGGCTCGCTGGACATGGGCGCACAGTACTTCACCGCCCGCGACCGGCGCTTCGTCAACGAGGTGCAACGCTGGCAGGCCAATGGTTGCGCCGAGCAATGGAAGCCACAGCTGTACAACTTCAAGTCCGGCCAACTGACGCCCTCCCCCGATGAACAGATCCGCTGGGTCGGCACTCCGCGCATGAGTGCGATCACCCGCGCCCTGCTCGATGACTTGCCGGTGCAGTTCGGTTGCCGCATCACCGAAGTGTTCCAGGGCAAACATCACTGGAACCTGCTGGACGCGGACGGCGAAAGCCACGGCCCGTTCAGCCACGTGATCATCGCCACCCCGGCGCCCCAGGCCACTGCCTTGCTGGCCGCTGCGCNNCGACCTGGGCCATTGCCCTGGCCTTCGACAAGCCGCTGGATACGCCCATGGAAGGCTGCTTCGTCCAGGACAGCCCGCTGGACTGGCTGGCGCGCAACCGCAGCAAACCGGGGCGCGACACCACCCTCGACACCTGGGTTTTGCACGCCACCAGCACCTGGAGCAAGCAACACCTGGACCTGTCCAAGGAAGCCGTGATCGAACACCTGCACGGCGCCTTCGCCGAACTGCTGCACAGCGCCATGCCGGCGCCTTCCTTCACCCTCGCCCACCGCTGGCTGTACGCGCGGCCGTCCACCAGCCATGAATTTGGCGTGCTGGCCGACGCCGACCTGGGCCTGTATGTATGTGGCGACTGGTGCCTGTCAGGCCGCGTGGAAGGTGCGTGGCTCAGCGGCCAGGAGGCGGCGCGGCGGTTGATCGAGCACCTGCGATGAACCGCATCAATCCCGCCAAGCTGCTGCTGTCGAAGTGGACAGCAGCCCGCCCGCAGTACAAGGAAAAACATTTTCTGGTGACCAAACTGCTGCGTGATGACGAAGGCGATGTGCAGGAAATCGAGCTGGAAGCCGTGATGAGCCATCGCGTGCAGCGCCTGGCCTGGCAAACCCTGCAAAACGCCGAAGACTGGAAAATCGGCTGGAAATAGCCATTCCGCAAATACCTGTACAAATTATTTGACTTGTACAGCTTCAAACCTATGATGAGATTAAGTTGTACAGAAATTTAACCCTGTACAGGAATTTCATCGAGGTTTGGCCATGTCCAGCACCCTGCCTGCCACCGGCAAACCGAAAATCGCCATCAGCGCCTGCCTGTTGGGCGAGAACGTGCGCTTCAACGGCGGGCATAAACAATCCCAGCTGTGTAGCCAGACCCTGGCCGATTATTTCGACTTCGTGCCGCTGTGTCCTGAAGTCGCCATTGGCCTGGGCATCCCCCGCGAGCCGATTCGCCTGGTGGGCGACCCGCTCAATCCACAGGCCGTTGGCACCGTAAACCGCGAACTTAACGTGACCCAGCCGCTGGACGATTACGGCCAGCAAATGGCTGCTGAACACACCGACCTCTGCGGTTACATCTTCATGCAGAAATCCCCGTCCTGCGGCCTGGAACGGGTCAAGGTCTATCAGGACAACGGCATGCCCATCGACGGCGGCGGGCGCGGCATCTACGCCCAGGCGTTTTGTGCGCGCCACCCCAACCTGCCGGTGGAAGAAGACGGTCGGCTGAATGACCCGGTGCTGCGGGAAAACTTCCTGACCCGGGTGTTCGTCTACGCCACCTGGCAGCAACTGCTCGCCGAAGGCCTGACCCGTCACCGCCTGCTGGAATTTCACTCGCGCTACAAATACCTGCTGATGGCCCACAGCCCGGTGCATTACAAAAGCCTCGGCAACCTGCTGGGCAGCATGCCCAGGGACGTCGACCTGGGCGCCTTGGCCGCCGGCTACTTCAGCGAACTGATGAGCGCCCTGACCCAGTGCGCCACACGCGGCACCCACACCAACGTGCTGCAACACATCAGCGGCTACCTCAAGCAAGCCATCAGCGCCGAAGACAAACAGGAAATGCAGACCATCATCAGCCAATACCGCCAGGGCATCGTGCCGCTGGTGGTACCGCTGACGCTGCTCAAGCACCACTTTCGCCAGCATCCGGACCGCTATATCGCGCAGCAGGCCTACCTGCAACCGCACCCGGAAAACCTCAGCCTGCGTAATGCGATTTAACCTATGACTTTTCCCCTGCAAGAACCTGGCGAAGACATCGCCGAGGCCATCGAACAAGGCTGGCTGCCGATCCGCGAAGTCGCGCGCCAGACCGGCGTCAACGCCGTGACCTTGCGCGCCTGGGAGCGGCGCTACGGCCTGATCGTGCCCCAGCGCACGCCCAAGGGGCACCGCCTGTTCAGTGCCGAGCACGTGCAACGCATCCATACCATCCTGACCTGGCTCAACCGGGGTGTGCCGGTCAGCCAGGTCAAGAGCCTGATCGACACCGCGCAAGCCACCAGCGAACCGCCGGTGGAAAACGAATGGCACAACCGCCGCCAGCACCTGGTGCAGGCCATCAGCGAACTGGCCGAGCGCCGGGTGGATGATGCCTTCAACCAGGCCATGGCGCTGTACCCGCCGCGCACCTTGTGCGAGCAACTGTTATTGCCGTTGCTCAAGGAGCTCGAACTGCGCTGGCAAGGCCAGTTCGGCGCGCAGATGGAACGGGTGTTTTTCTATTCCTGGCTGCGCAGCAAATTCGGTGCGCGGATGTATCACAACAACCGCCAGCTCAACGGCGCCCCCCTGCTGCTGATCAATCATTCCGACCTGCCGCTGGAGCCGCACCTGTGGCTCACCGCCTGGCTCGCCAGCAGCGCCGATTGCCCGGTGGAAGTTTTCGACTGGCCATTGCCGGTGGGCGAACTGGCCCTGGCCGTCGAGCATCTGCAACCCCGCGCGGTACTGCTGTATTCGAGCAAGGCACTCCATACCTCGGTGCTGGGCAAACTGTTGAGCGGCTTCAGTTGCCCAAAACTGATAACCGGACCAACGGTATGCATCCACCAGGCGGAGCTGTCCGTATTAACCCAAGAGATTCCTGAATTGCTCCTGGCCGAAGACCCGTTGTCGGCCCATCAGGTACTGATCCAGCGTGGACTTATTTAAATGCACTTGATCTGGCTGCGCACCGACCTGCGCCTACATGACAACACCGCCCTCGCCGCCGCCGCACAGCGTGGCCCGACAGCGGCCGTCTACCTGATCAGCCCCGGGCAATGGCTGGCCCACGATGACGCGCCGTGCAAGGTCGATTTCTGGCTGCGCAACCTGCAGCGCTTGAACTCGGCACTGGGCGAGTTGAACATTCCGTTATTGATCCGCCATGCCGACACTTGGGATCAAGCACCTGAAGTTTTGGCAGGCCTGTGCCAGGAACTGTCGGTGGAGTCGGTACACGTCAATGACGAATACGGCATCCACGAAGAGCGCCGCGACGCCGCCGTGGCCAAGGCCCTCGAAGCTCAAGGCATCACGTTCCACACCTATCTGGACCAGTTGTTTTTCCAGCCCGGCAGCGTGCTGACCAAGACCGGCACCTACTTCCAGGTGTTCAGCCAGTTCCGCAAGGTCTGCTACAGCCGCCTGCATGGCGCCTTGCCGCGTTTGGTCGCCACTCCCAAGGCGCAGGCACCGCTCACACTCAAAAGCGACGAGGTTCCGGATCACGTCGAGGGCTTCGCTACCCCGAGCGAAGCCTTGCGCGCCCTGTGGCCTGCCGGCGAAGCCGAAGCCCGGCGCCGTCTCGACCAGTTCGCCGACGCACAAATCAGCTACTACAAGGACGAACGCGACTTCCCGGCCAAGCCCGGTACCAGCCAGCTTTCGGCCTACCTTGCAGCGGGCGTGGTTTCACCGCGCCAGTGCCTGCATGCCGCGCTGCAAAGCAACCAGGGTGAATTCGAAAGCGGCGACATCGGCGCGATTACCTGGATCAACGAGCTGCTGTGGCGCGAGTTCTACAAACATATTCTGGTGGGCTACCCACGGGTCTCGCGCCACCGCGCATTCCGCCCGGAGACCGAAGCCGTGGCCTGGCGCAACAGCCCGGAAGACTTGAAAGCGTGGCAGGAAGCACGCACCGGCCTGCCGATCATCGACGCCGCCATGCGCCAGCTGCTGGAAACCGGCTGGATGCACAATCGCCTGCGCATGGTGGTAGCGATGTTCCTGACCAAAAACCTGCTGATCGACTGGCGCGAAGGCGAGCGCTTTTTCATGCGTCACCTGATCGACGGCGACCTGGCAGCCAACAACGGTGGCTGGCAGTGGAGCTCGTCCACCGGCACCGACTCGGCCCCGTACTTCCGGATTTTCAGCCCCTTGAGCCAATCGGAAAAATTCGACGGCGAAGGTGTGTTTATCAAGCACTGGCTGCCACAGTTGTCGGCGCTGAACAAAAAGGAAGTGCACAACCCCGACGCCGTGGGCGGCCTGTTTGGTGTGGCCGACTATCCTCGTCCTATCGTCGATTTGAAAAAATCCCGCGAGCGCGCCCTCGCCGCTTTCCGCAGCCTGCCTTCACGCCAGGCGGTCGGAGGTGCTTATGAGTGATTTCCTGCGCCGCTTCGCCCAGGTGTTCGCCAGTGTGGACAAGCACAACCTGCACCTGCTCGACGGCCTGTACAGCCAGGACATCAGTTTCACCGACCCACTGCACGAGGTGCACGGGCTACCGGCGTTGCGCCGCTACTTCGCCGAGCTGTACGACAACGTCACTCAGTTGCGCTTTGACTTCCATGGCTTTGATCAAGTAGCGGAAGGCGAAGGCTATCTGCGCTGGAAAATGAGCTTCTGCCACCCGCGCCTGGCCAAGGGCGAAGTGATTCGTGTGGAAGGCTGCTCGCACCTGCTGTGGCGCGACAAGGTGTATCGCCACCGGGATTATTTTGACGCTGGACAGTTGCTGTATGAACACGTGCCGGTCCTTGGCGGTGTGGTCAGCTGGCTGAAAAGGAGAATGGGATGAGCCTTAACCTTCCACGTCGTTACTGGTTGACCGGTGCCAGCAGTGGCATCGGGGCCGAACTGGCGAAGACGCTGCTCGAAAGCGGTGCCCATGTGGCCCTCAGTTCCCGCTCCAAGGCGCCCCTGGAACAGCTTGCCCAGCAATACCCCGGGCAAGTGCTGGTGGTGGCCGGCGACCTGACCAACAGCCAGACCGTACGCGAGATCGGTGAACACATCGCGGTGGCCTGGGGTTCGCTGGATACGGTGATCCTGAATGCCGGCACCTGCGAATACGTGGATGCCAGGCAATTCGACGCCTCGATCATCGAGCACGTGGTGCGCACCAACCTGCTGGCCAGCAGTTACTGCATCGAGGCCGCGCTGCCGCTGTTGCGCGCCGGTCATACACCGCACCTGGTCGGTGTGGCCAGTGCGGTGACCTACCTGCCGATGCCCAGGGCGGAAGCCTATGGTGCGTCGAAGGCCGGCCTGCGTTACCTGTTCGAGTCCCTGCGTATCGACCTGTCGCCTGAAGGGATCGACGTCACCGTGGTCAGCCCGGGGTTTGTCGACACGCCGCTGACCGCCCGCAATGATTTCCCGATGCCCCTGAGCTGGCCGGCAGACAAGGCCGCGCGACATATCTTCGCCAAGCTGCAAAACCGTCCATTGGAAATTGCCTTCCCTGCCCTGTTTATTGCCGCCTTGTGGCCACTGTCGAAACTGCCGAACCGCGTCCAGTTGATCATTGGCAAACGCATGCTGCGCAGCCCGCCGCCGAGAAAGGACGACCTGTGAAGATCGCCATTATCGGCAGCGGCATTGCCGGGCTGACCAGCGCCTACCTGCTCAGTCGCCGCCACGACATCACCCTGTTCGAAGCGGGCGACCGCATCGGCGGCCACACCCATACGGTGAATGTCACGGTGGAAGGCAAAAGCCATGCGGTGGACACCGGCTTTATCGTGTTCAACGACTGGACCTATCCCAACTTCATCAAGCTGCTGGGGCAAATTGGCGTGACGTACAAACCCACCGAGATGAGCTTTTCGGTGTGCGACCCGAACGCCGGGTTCGAGTACAACGGCAACAACCTCAACAGCCTGTTTGCCCAGCGCCGGAATATTCTGTCGCCGGGGTTCTGGGGCATGTTGCGCGATATCCTGCGCTTCAACCGCCAGGCGCCCCTGGACCTGCAAGAGCAACGCATCAGCGCCGAGATGACCCTGGGCGAGTACCTGCAAGCGGGCGGCTACGGCCAGCGATTTATCCAGCACTACATCGTGCCGATGGGCGCGGCGATCTGGTCGATGTCCCTGGCTGACATGCTCGGGTTTCCCCTGCAATTCTTCGTGCGGTTCTTCAAGAACCATGGCTTGTTGTCGGTGAGCAACCGGCCGCAGTGGTGCGTGATCGAAGGCGGTTCCAGCCGCTATATCGAACCGCTGACCCAGTCCTTCCGCGAAAATATCCGCCTCAATTGCCCGGTCACCCGGGTTGAGCGTTCAGCCATCGGCGCAGTTATCCACAGCGCCGCCGGCAGCGAGGCATTCGACAAGGTGGTGTTCGCCTGCCACAGCGACCAGGCCCTGGCGTTGCTGGGGGATGCGAGCCTGGCCGAGCAACAGATCCTCGGTGCCCTGCCCTACGCCGACAATGACGTCGTCCTGCACACCGATACCCGTCTGCTGCCCGAGCGCAAACTGGCTTGGGCCAGCTGGAATTACCGCCTGGATGGCCGCGCGCAAAAACAGGCGGCGGTGACCTACGACATGAACATCCTGCAAGGCATCGACAGCACCACCACCTTTTGCGTGAGCCTCAATCAAACGGCGCTGATCAACCCGCTCAAAGTCCTCGCCCGCTACACCTACGCCCACCCGCAATACAGCCTGGCCGCCGTGGCCGCCCAAGCGCGCTGGGAAGAACTGCACGGCGCGCAGCACACCTATTATTGCGGCGCCTACTGGGCCAACGGCTTTCACGAAGACGGTGTGGTCAGCGCGTTGCGCGTGGCCAAAGCGTTTGGGGAAGCGCTGTGAACAGCGCACTGTATAGCGGCTGGATTGCCCATCGGCGGTTTACGCCCAAGGGCCATGCCTTCCGTTATCGGATTGGCCTGCTGTACCTGGACCTCAGCGAACAGGACGAAGTGTTCGGCTTGTCGCCATTGGCGGGCGAGCGCTGGGCGCCGTTCGCGTTTCGCCAGCAGGATTACCTGCGTGAATTTACCCGTCACGGCATGAGCTTGACCGATGCCGTACGCCAAGAAGTCGGCAAGGCCCTGGGGCGCATCCCCTCGGGCGTTATCTGCCTGCTGACCCAGGCCCGCAGTTGGGGCCTGGCCTTTAACCCGGTGAGTTTCTTCTACTGCTTCGAGGCCGACGGAACGCTGGCCGCGATCCTTTGTGAAGTGACCAACACCCCGTGGCGCGAGCGCTATCACTACGTGCTGCCGGCCCAGGCGCTGCCTGCCGGTGAGCATCAGCACTTCGCCGTGGCCAAGGCGTTTCATGTGTCGCCGTTCTTGCCCCGGGACCTGGAATACCGCATGAGCTTCAGCCCGCCCGCCGCCAGGCTCGGCGTGCACATGGCCGACTGGCAGGGCGAACTGAAAGTCTTTGACGCCACCTTGAGCCTGCAACGCGAAGCCCTGAACCGCGCCAGCCTGCACCGCTACCTGTGGCGCTTCCCGTGGATGACCGCCAAGACCTGCCTGGCCATTTATTGGCAGGCCTTGCGCCTCTTGCTTAAACGCACGCCGATTTTTTCCCATCACGCCGCCGAAGGCGCTTCTCGCACCGCAGTCGGTTACACCAAGGATCGCCGCCATGAAATCCCCTAGCTTATCGGTCAAATCCAACCGCTTGAACGTCAACGGCATGACCGCCGCGCTGCTGCGCAAAGCCGTGCTGCGCCAGCTCGGCCAACTGCGCCACGGCCAGTTGGTGGTGATCGAGGACGGCGAACGGCAAGTCTTCGGCGCACGGGAAGCGCACCTGCTGGGGGAGATCCAGATCCTCGATTCAGCCGTGTGGGGGCTGGTGGCGGCCAACGGCTCCATCGGCGCCGGCGAGGCATTTATCCATGGTTACTGGAGCAGCCCGGACCTGACCGCCGTGGTACGGGTGATGGTCAGCAACCTCGACGTGCTGGATGCGCTGGAAGGTGGCCTGGCCAAACTGGCGCGGCCCTTCACCCAGGGCCTGCACTGGCTCAACCGCAATACGCGCAAGGGCTCGCAGAAAAACATCGCCGCCCACTACGACCTGGGCAACGACCTGTTCGAGGAATTCCTCGACCCGACCATGATGTATTCGGCCGCGCAGTTCCTCACCGCCGATGACACACTGGAACAGGCACAACTGAACAAGCTGGAACGCATCTGCCAGAAGCTCGCGCTGAAACCGTCCGACCACCTGCTGGAAATCGGCACCGGCTGGGGCAGCATGGCGATTTATGCCGCGCAGCAGTACGGCTGTAAGGTCACCACCACGACCCTGTCCAAAGAGCAGTTTGCCTACACTGAAAAACGCATCGAGGCCCTGGGTTTGCAGAATCAGGTGACGTTGCTGCTGGAGGACTACCGCGACCTGACCGGGCAGTACGACAAGCTGGTGTCGATCGAGATGATCGAAGCCGTGGGCCACCGCTTCCTGCCGACCTATTTCAAACAGTGCGCGCAGTTGCTCAAGAGCAACGGCCTGATGTTGCTGCAAGCCATCACCATTCGCGAGCAACGCTACGAACAAGCCAAGAGCAGCGTGGATTTTATCCAGCGCTATATCTTCCCCGGCGGCGCCCTGCCCTGTGTACAGAAGATGCTGGAGGTCGTCAGCCGCGACACTGACATGAACCTGCTGCACATGGAGGACTTCGGCCTGCACTACGCGCGAACCCTGCGCCTGTGGCATGAGAACTTTCGCCGCGCCCACAGCCGCCTGACGGAAATGGGCTACGACGAATACTTCCTGCGGCTGTGGGAATTTTACCTGTGCTACTGCGAAGGCGGCTTTATGGAGCGCACCATCGGCACCGCGCAGATGCTGCTGGCCAAGCCGGCGGCGCTGACCCAGCCACTGCTCGGGCGCTTTGATGCTTAAACCACTGGCAAATGCCGTGCTGTTCCAGTGCGGCTGGTTTGCCTGTGTGCTGGGCGGCGACAGTCTGTGGCTGTTGGTGGGGTTGGCGGTGCTGGTAATCCACCTGCTGTGGATAAGTTCGTGGTCAGCGGAAGGCCAGGTGATTGTTGCCGTCACCTTGTTGGGCACCGTGATCGACACCGTGCTACGAGCATTCGGCGTGTTTCATTTCAGCCTGCCCGGACCGTTGGCACCATGGTGGCTGATCCTGTTGTGGGCATTGCTGGCGACCACGCTGCGCCATTGCCTGGCCTGGAGCGCGCAGCCCTGGTGGCGTGCGAGTTTGTTGGGGGCGGTGGGCGGGCCGTTGTCCTATTACGCGGGCAGCCAACTGGCCGGGGTGAGTTTCGGCTATGGTACCGTGCCGACCGTCATCGGCCTGGCGTTACTCTGGGGGATGATTTTTCCGTTGTTGCATTGGATTGCCAGGCAGTTGGCACATTGACGTCCGTCAGGCCTTTCACACACCTATGAGCCGCTTGCCTTACACTGCGCGCCTATGACCAACATCCCCCATACCCAAATCGCCGAACCTGCCGTCACCTGCTCCAGCTGCGCCGCGTGCTGCTGCCAGCTGGAAGTCATGCTGATCACTGATACCGGCGTGCCCGATCGCTTTATCGATACCGACGATTGGGGCGGCGAAGTCATGCTGCGCCTGGATGACGGCTGGTGCGCGGCGCTGGACCGCGACACGATGATGTGCACGATTTACGAGAAGCGGCCACTGATCTGCCGGGAATTCGAGATGGGCGCGCCGGAGTGCATCGATGAGCGCCAGGGGATTGCGACGGTGTATCGCTGATTTCGGAACCAATGAGTAGCCAATGTGGGAGCGGGCTTGCTCGCGAAAGCGGTGTGTCAGTCAACTGATTCGTGGCTGATATACCGCTTTCGCGAGCAAGCCCGCTCCCACAATGGTTTTGCAGCGTGCTTAAAAAACTACAACGGCAGCGTGTAGTGCAGCGAATAACTCTCTACACCATCGTTATTGCTGCTGATCCCGGCATTGGAGTAATGGGTGGCCCGAATCCCCACTTCACTGCCACCGACAAAGCGCAAGCCAAAGCCCAGCCGGTCTTCAAACTGGAAAGCCTGGCCGATATTGTTGTCTTCAACCCGCGTGCGGGAGAACACGGCCACACCCACGCCGGCCTCGATGTACGGCTTCACCCTCTCCCCGGCAAACTCATACACAAACACGGGCGAGAACGACAGGCTGCTGACACTGGCGCGCTTGTCACCGTCCCAGTAGGTGTAGGCGCCGCTCCAGTACCCGGTCACGCGCCCCGTATCGGTCTGCCACCAGCTTTTATCCCAGTCCGAGGTCAGCCCCAACCGATAGGTCATGGTCGAATCGCTCGTACTTCCCACCCCAAGTTCCAGGCCTGCCGCCTGTGCGGAAAAAGAGTGCCCCAACATTGCGGCCGCAATCGCAGCCAAACAGAACAAGCGCTTCATAGAGAAACATCCCTTCCGAACGAAGTTGTATGATTTTGTACCGGCTAACTTGCTATAGAAGCTGCCGTATAGCCAGAAGTTCAGCGGATAAAGGCGTTATTTCACGTTTTTTTCACACGCCAAAACTACTCACAACTCCGGGAGATTTCCATAGGGTCGGTAGGATATTTCTTAGATGCTGCGGATCGCCGCTGGTCCAGAACTGTACAGGCGGCGGATTGCCAGTGGCCAGCAGTTCGCGATCACTCAAAAGACGCTGCAATTGACGCGCTACTGCCGCCCCGGTGTCGATCAAAATGATCGTCGGCGGGAGCATCTCGGCGAGCAGGGGCTTGAGGAACGGATAGTGGGTGCAGCCAAGGATGATGGTGTCGCAACCGGCCGCAATCAGCGGCTCCACGTAGCCTTGCAACAGCAGGCGCAGGGCCGGGCTGTCCAGGTCGCCGGTTTCGATCAGCTCCACCAGGCCCGGGCAGGGTTGGGTGATCACCCGCACATCGGTGGCGAAGCGGTCGAGCAAGGCGGCGAACTTGGCGCTTTGCAGGGTGCCGGTGGTCGCCAGCACGCCGACGACGCCACTGCGGGTCGCGGCAGCCGCAGGTTTGACTGCCGGTTCCATGCCCACCAATGGCCAGTCGGGATAGTCCTGGCGCAAATCGGCAACCGCCGCAACGGTCGCCGTGTTGCAGGCAATCACAAACGCTTTGGCGCCCTTCTCACGGAAGAACGCCGCCACCTGTCGCGAACGATCGAGGATGAACGCCGGGGTTTTCTCGCCGTAGGGGATATTCCCGCCATCCGCCACGTACAGCAGCGACTCATGGGGCAGCAGACGCTGGATTTCGTCCAGCACCGACAGGCCGCCGACACCGGAGTCGAACACACCAATCGGCGCGTCCTTAACCATGGTGGCTACCGCAGACGCTGCAACCGGGGTCACGCTTGACCCGCAGCTCGCGAAAACGCGTGGTCAGGGCGTCGATCAACAACAGCCGCCCCACCAGCGGCTCGCCGAAACCGGCCAGCAATTTCAAGGCTTCCAGGGCTTGCAGGCTGCCGACCAAACCCACCAGCGGGCCGATGACACCGGCTTCGCTGCAGGTCAGTTCGGCGTCGCTGCCGTGCCCGTATAAACAGTGGTAGCAGGGGCTTTCGGCGCGACGAGGGTCGAACACCGACAGCTGGCCTTCGAGGCGAATCGCCGCACCGCTCACCAAAGGCTTGCCGGCAGCGACACACGCAGCGTTGACCGCTTCGCGGGTGGAGAAGTTGTCGCTGCAGTCCAGTACCACATCGACCACCGCCACGGCGGCCGCGAGGGAATCCTCATCCAGCGCGCTGCGATGGGCAACCAGCTGTATGTCAGGATTGATCGCGCTCAGGCGGCGAATCGCCGAGTCGACCTTGCTCAGGCCGACGCTGTCGGTGTCGTGAATGATCTGGCGTTGCAGGTTGGTCAGGTCGACAGTGTCGAAATCCGCCAAATGCAGCTCACCCACCCCCGCCGCCGCCAGGTACAGCGCCACCGGCGAACCGAGGCCACCCAGGCCGACGATCAGCGCGCGGCTGTTTTTCAGGCGCAACTGACCTTCGATGTCGACATGCTGCAACAGAATCTGCCGGCTATAGCGCAACAGCTCCTGGTCGTTCATCACGGGCGGCGTCCCAACGTAATGCGTTCGTGGCCGCCCAGGTCGATGCGGCTGTGGACTTCTTCAAAGCCTTCCCCCAGCAGCAGGTCGCGCACGGCGGGCGCCTGGTCGTAACCGTGTTCCAGCAGCAACCAACCCGCGGCGTCGAGGTGCGCAGG
>NZ_JACARK010000479.1:0-7824 GCF_013386655.1 Pseudomonas sp. K5002
ACCGCCAAACCTGACAATGATCCCCTGTGGCGAGGGAGCTTGCTCCCGCTCGGCTGCGCAGCAGTCGTAAAATCAGCGCCCGCGTTGTTTCAGGAAGAATGCATTGGGACCGCTTCGCGCTCCAGCGGGAGCAAGCTCCCTCGCCACAAAAAGCCTTAAAAACACCAGCCGCAGGCCTTTGCTTGCCGCTGGGTGCAGCGGTCTTTAGACTTACGCCTCATTTAAACGAGAGCAGGGTCGATGCCAACTGCCTTCCCCCCCGATTCTGTTGGACTGGTCGTGCCCCAAGTGGCGCACTTCAGCGAACCGCTGGCCCTGGCCTGCGGCCGTTCGCTGCCCGCCTACGACCTGATCTATGAAACCTACGGCCAACTGAACGCCACGGCCAGCAATGCCGTGCTGATCTGCCACGCCCTGTCCGGCCACCACCACGCTGCGGGTTTCCACAGCATGGACGAGCGCAAGCCCGGCTGGTGGGACAGCTGCATCGGCCCCGGCAAGCCCATCGACACCAACAAGTTCTTCGTGGTCAGCCTGAACAACCTCGGCGGCTGCAACGGCTCCACCGGCCCCAGCAGCCTCAACCCGGAAACCGGCAAGCCGTTTGGCGCCGATTTCCCGGTATTGACCGTGGAAGACTGGGTGCACAGCCAGGCGCGCCTGGCCGACGTACTGGGCATCGCCCAATGGGCCGCCGTGATCGGCGGCAGCCTGGGCGGCATGCAGGCCCTGCAATGGACCATCACCTACCCGGACCGCGTGCGCCATTGCCTGGCCATCGCCTCGGCCCCCAAGCTGTCGGCGCAGAACATCGCCTTCAACGAAGTGGCGCGCCAGGCGATCCTGACCGACCCCGAGTTCCACGGCGGTTCGTTCCAGGAAGCGGGCGTGATCCCCAAGCGCGGGCTGATGCTCGCGCGCATGGTCGGGCACATCACCTACCTGTCGGATGACTCCATGGGCGAGAAATTCGGCCGTGGCCTCAAGAGCGAAAAGCTCAACTACGACTTCCACAGCGTCGAATTCCAGGTCGAGAGCTACCTGCGTTATCAGGGCGAGGAGTTTTCCGGGCGTTTCGACGCCAACACCTACCTGCTGATGACCAAGGCCCTGGACTACTTCGACCCGGCGGCGAATTTCGACGATGACCTGGCGCGCACCTTCGAGGCGGCCACCGCCAAGTTCTGCGTGATGTCGTTCACCACCGACTGGCGCTTCTCCCCGGCCCGCTCGCGGGAATTGGTGGATGCGCTGATGGCCGCCAAGAAAGACGTCTGCTACCTGGAGATCGACGCACCGCAAGGCCACGACGCCTTCCTGATCCCGATCCCGCGCTACCTGCAGGCCTTCAGCAACTACATGAATCGAATAGCACTGTGAGAACGCCATGAGAGCCGACCTGGAAATCATCCAAGACTGGATCCCCGCCGGCAGCCGCGTGCTCGACCTCGGTTGCGGCGATGGCGAACTGCTGAGCTGGCTGCGCGACAACAAGCAAGTCACCGGCTATGGCCTGGAAAACGACCCGGACAACATCGCCCAGTGCGTGGCCAAGGGCATCAACGTGATCGAGCAGGACCTGGACAAGGGCCTCGGCAACTTTGCCAGCAACAGCTTCGACATCGTGGTCATGACCCAGGCCCTGCAAGCCGTGCACTACCCGGACCGGATCCTCGACGAAATGTTGCGCGTCGGCCGCCAGTGCATCATTACTTTCCCCAATTTCGGCCACTGGCGTTGCCGCTGGTACCTGGCCACCAAGGGCCGCATGCCGGTGTCGGACTTCCTGCCGTACACCTGGTACAACACGCCCAACATCCACTTCTGCACCTTTGAAGACTTCGAAGCGCTGTGCGGCGAGCGCGAAGCCAAAGTCATCAACCGCCTTGCCGTCGATCAACAGCATCGTCACGGCTGGGCGAGTAAGCTATGGCCCAACCTGCTGGGTGAGATCGGGATCTACCGGGTCAGCAGCCCGGGCCTGACGGACCACCAGATTGCCGTCTAACCATTTTCAAGGAGGACGATCATGAGTCGCCTGGCTGTTTTTCTACTCACCGCGTGCCTGAGCGTCAGCGCTATGGCGGCGGATGTTATCGATGGTAATCGTCAGAAAGAATTCGGCGATATCACGGTGCACTACAACACCCTGACCACCAGCTTCCTGACGCCGGAAATGGCTCAGGAAGCCGGGATCGTACGCAGCAAAGAGCTGGGCATGATCAATGTGTTCGTAAACAAGGGCGTCGAATCGATAGACGCCACCGTTACCGGCACAATCAAGGATCTGGGCGGCAAGAGCGAGATGCTGACGTTCAAGAAAATCACCCAGAAAGGTTCTACGCTTTACGTCGCCCAGTACCCGGTGCCGCAGCAGGAAACCAAGATTTTCACCATCAACGTTGAAACCGGTGGCAAAGCCCACGGTTTCAGTTTCAACCAGGAACTGTTTCCGGCGCAATGATGAACCTTACTCAACTCGTACTGGCCAGCCATAACGCCGGCAAGCTCAAAGAACTCCAGGCCATGCTCGGCGACTCGGTGCAACTGCGCTCGATTGGCGAGTTCAGCCAGATAGAGCCGGAAGAGACCGGCCTGTCGTTTGTCGAGAACGCCATCCTCAAGGCCCGCAACGCCGCGCGTATTTCCGGCCTGCCGGCACTGGCTGACGATTCGGGCCTGGCCGTGGACTTCCTGGGCGGCGCGCCTGGCATCTACTCGGCACGTTACGCCGACGGTAAAGGCGACGCGGCCAACAACGCCAAGCTGCTGGACGCCCTCAAGGACGTGCCCGACGCGATGCGCGGCGCGCAGTTCGTCTGCGTGCTTGCCCTGGTGCGTCACGCCGATGATCCATTACCGATCCTCTGTGAAGGCCTGTGGCACGGGCGCATCCTGCACGCGGCCAGCGGCGAGCACGGCTTTGGCTACGACCCGCTGTTCTGGGTGCCGGAGCGCAATGTCTCCAGCGCCGAATTGAGCCCGGCCGACAAGAACCAGATCAGCCACCGCGCCCGCGCAATGGATTTGCTGCGCCAGCGCCTGGGCCTGAAATGACCCAAAACACCTCCGCGCAGCCACTGATTCTCGGTGGCGCGCAAACACCTCGGGCGGCCCTGCCTCACCTGCCGCCCCTGGCGCTGTATATCCACATCCCGTGGTGCGTGCGCAAATGCCCCTATTGCGACTTCAACTCCCACACCGCCAGCAAGGTGCTGCCGGAGGAAGAGTACGTCGACGCGTTGCTGGCCGACCTCGATCAGGACCTGCACGCGGTGTACGGCCGTGAGCTGAGTTCGATCTTTTTCGGCGGCGGCACCCCAAGCCTGTTCAGCGCCGCTGCCCTGGGCCGGTTGCTCAAGGGCGTGGAAGCGCGCATCCCGTTTGCCGGCGATATCGAGATCACCCTGGAAGCCAACCCCGGTACCTTCGAGCAAGAGAAGTTCGTGGCGTACCGCAAGCTGGGGATCAATCGGCTGTCGATTGGCATCCAGAGTTTCCAGCAGGAAAAACTCGAAGCCCTGGGCCGCATCCACAACGGTGACGAAGCCGTGCGTGCCGCCGGCATGGCGCGCCAGGCCGGGTTCGACAACTTCAACCTGGACTTGATGCACGGTTTGCCCGATCAGTCCCTGGAGGACGCCCTGGGCGACCTGCGCCAGGCCATTGCCCTCAAGCCCACGCATCTGTCCTGGTATCAACTGACCCTGGAACCCAACACCGTGTTCTGGAACCAGCCGCCCGTGCTGCCGGAAGACGACACCCTGTGGGACATCCAGGAAGCCGGCCAGGCGCTGCTCGCCGAACACGGTTACGCCCAGTACGAAGTCTCGGCCTACGCCCAACCGGGCCGGCCGGCGCGGCATAACCTGAACTACTGGAGCTTTGGCGATTTTATCGGCATCGGCGCCGGTGCCCACGGCAAGCTCAGCCATCCGGATGGGCGCATCGTGCGCACCTGGAAAACCCGGGCGCCGAAGGACTACCTCAACCCGGCGAAAAACTACCAGGCCGGCGCGAAAGAACTGACCAACGAAGAGTTACCGTTCGAGTTCCTGATGAACGCCCTGCGCCTCACCGACGGCGTCGAAGCCAGGCTTTACGCCGAGCGTACCGGCCTCGAACTGGCCAGCCTCGATGAAGCTCGCCGCGAGGCAGAACAAAGTGGCCTGATGCAGGTCGAACCGTCACGCCTGGCGGCCACCGACCGCGGGCAACTCTTTCTCAATGACCTGCTGCAGAAGTTTTTGAGCTGATTGCTCTTAAGGAAATCGAATGGATCTGGTACTCGACCTGCTCGCCACCGTATCCCGCTGGAGCCGTAGCAACCTGTCGGAAATCTCCCTGGCGTTGGTAGGCTGCCTGCTGGTGCTGTTTGGCGCCGACATCAAGGGCTGGGTCGAAGCACGGCTGGGCAGCATCGCGGGTGCGCTGCGCGTGCCGCTGATGGCGCTGGTGTGCATGATCGGCAGCGGTGCAGCACTGATCTATGCCACGCCGTGGATTGTTCGCGGGTTGAGCCAGTTCAACAACTACAGCCTGGCGCCGGTGTTGTTGGTGGTGCTGGTGTTGATTGGGGTGGTGGCGGATCGCCGCTGACCTTAAGCGCGGCACAAAACAAATGTGGGAGCGGGCTTGCTCGCGAATGCGGTGTGTCAGTCAGCGTAAATGTCGACTGATCTACCGCATTCGCGAGCAAGCCCGCTCCCACATTTTTTACTGCATTTCAAGCCTGGGACTTATCAGTCCACTTTCTCGAACTTCAAATCCCAAACCCCATGCCCGAGTCGCTCGCCGCGACGTTCGAACTTGGTGATCGGCCGCTCGGCCGGGCGCGGGACGCATTTGCCATCTTCCGCCAGGTTGCGGTAGCCAGGGGCGACGTTCATTACTTCCAGCATGTACTCGGCATACGGTTCCCAGTCGGTGGCCATGTGCAGGATGCCGCCCACTTTCAGCTTGCTGCGCACCAGTTCCGCGAAAGAAGCCTGGACGATGCGGCGCTTGTGGTGGCGGCTCTTGTGCCAGGGGTCCGGGAAGAACAGCATCAGGCGGTCGAGGCTGTTGTCGGCGATGCAGCGGTTGAGCACTTCGATCGCGTCGCAGTCGTAGACCCGCAGGTTGGTCAGGCCCTGAGTCAGCACGCCGTTCAGCAGCGCGCCAACACCCGGACGGTGTACTTCAACCCCGATAAAATCCTGCTCCGGCGAAGCCGCGGCCATTTCCAGCAGGGAATGGCCCATGCCGAAGCCAATCTCCAGGGAGCGTGGTGCCGAGCGGCCAAACACCTGGTCGTAATCCACCGGCGCGTCTGCCAGCGGCAGGACGAACAGCGGCGTGCCCTGCTCCAGGCCCTTTTGCTGGCCCTCGGTCATGCGACCGGCGCGCATCACAAAACTCTTGATGCGGCGGTGCTTGGACTCGTCGCCTTCTTCCAGGGTGTTCGGCGTTTCGTTTGATTCAGTCATCAATGGCTCTTACTTGATCAGACCATCCAGCGGCGAGGAGGCGCTGGCGTAAAGTTTTTTCGGCATGCGCCCGGCGAGGTACGCCAGGCGGCCGGCGACAATTGCGTGGTTCATGGCTTCAGCCATCAGGACCGGCTGCTGCGCATGGGCGATGGCCGAGTTCATCAGCACCGCATCGCAACCCAGTTCCATGGCGATGGTGGCGTCGGAGGCAGTGCCCACGCCCGCATCCACCAGCACCGGGATCCTGGCTTCTTCGAGGATGATCTGCAGGTTGTACGGATTGCAGATGCCCAGGCCGGAACCGATCAGGCCGGCCAGCGGCATCACCGCGATGCAGCCGATTTCCGCCAATTGACGGGCAATGATCGGGTCATCACTGGTGTAGACCATCACGTCGAAGCCTTCCTTGACCAGGGTTTCGGCGGCCTTGAGGGTTTCGATCACGTTGGGGAACAGGGTTTTCTGGTCGGCCAGCACTTCCAGCTTCACCAGGTTGTGGCCGTCGAGCAGCTCACGGGCCAGGCGGCAGGTGCGCACGGCTTCGATGGCGTCGTAGCAACCGGCGGTGTTCGGCAGGAAGGTGTAGCGATCCGGCGACAGCACTTCGAGCAGGTTCGGCTCGCCCTCGATCTGGCCGAGGTTGGTGCGGCGCACGGCGAAAGTAACGATCTCGGCGCCCGAGGCTTCGATGGCCAGGCGGGTTTCTTCCATGTCGCGGTACTTGCCGGTGCCGACCAGCAGACGCGACTGGAAGGTACGACCGGCCAGGACGAAAGGCTTGTCGATACGAACGATGCTCATGGGAAATCCTCGAGTTGGGGTGAGGTTCTGCAGAATGCGGGTTGGCGCCCTGGAGCGCCGGACGGCTAGCCGCCGCCGATGGCGTGGACCACTTCGACCTGGTCACCCTCGGTGAGCGCGGTCTCGACGTGCTGGCTACGCGGGACGATATCCTGGTTGAGCTCCACTGCGACGCGGCGTCCGGTCAAGTCCAGACGGGTCAGCAGGGCCGCAACGGTTTCACCGTCGGGCAGTTCAAAGGGTTCGCCGTTCAACTGAATGCGCATGCCACGGGCCGCCATCGTTTTTAGGGGCCAGCATTCTAGCGTGATTGACGTTGCTGGCCCAAGCCCCTTGGTCAGGCAGCCTGTAGACGCCACGCCGCCAAACCGAGGAAGAACCAGCCCAGCAGGAACGCCAGGCCACCAAACGGGGTGATGATGCCGAGCTTGCTGATGCCGGTCATGGTCAGCACATACAGGCTGCCGGAGAACAGCAGGATGCCCACGGCAAAAGACACACCCGCCCACGTCACCAGCCTGCCCGGGATGTGCGCCGCCAACAGTGCCACGCCGAACAGCGCCAGGGTGTGCACCAACTGGTAGGTCACGCCGGTGTGGAAAATCGCCAGGTACTCGGCGCTCAGGCGGTTTTTCAGGCCGTGGGCGGCAAACGCACCCAGGGCGACGCCGGTGAAGCCGAAAAAGGCAGCCAGCATCAGAAAGCCACGCAACATGAGGAACTCCAGTCAGACTCAGGGGGCAGGGTCTGTATAATGGCCCGCTCAACGGGTTCGGCCAAGCCATCTCTATGCTGCGTCTCCTCTTCAAGCGTTTTCTCAAAGCCCTCAAGTGGTTTGCCATCGGCAGCGTGCTGCTGGTGCTGCTGTTCCGTTTCGTGCCACCACCGGGCACTGCGCTGATGGTTGAGCGCAAGGTCGAGTCCTGGGTCGACGGCGAGCCGATTGACGTACAGCGCACGTGGGTGCCGTGGGATCAGATCTCCGACGAACTGAAAGTGGCGGTGATGGCCGGCGAAGACCAGCGCTTCCCGCAACATTGGGGTTTTGATTTCGGCGCGATCCAGGCGGCGTTGCTGCATAACGAGCGCGGCGGTTCGATTCGCGGCGCCAGCACCTTGAGCCAGCAGGTGTCGAAGAATCTGTTTTTGTGGACCGGCCGCAGCTATTTCCGCAAGGGCCTGGAAGCCTGGTTTACCGGGCTGATCGAGATTCTCTGGCCCAAGCAGCGAATTCTTGAGGTGTACCTCAACAGCGTGGAGTGGGATGAAGGCGTGTTCGGCGCCGAAGCGGCGGCCCGGCATCACTTTGGCGTGAGCGCCAAGGCGCTGACCCGCCAGCAGGCCAGCTACCTGGCGGCGGTGCTGCCTAATCCGCGGGTGTGGAGTGCCAGCCATCCAACGTCGTATGTCGCGCGACGGGCGGCGTGGATTCGGCAGCAGATGAGTCAGTTGGGTGGCGACAGCTATTTGAATGAGCTGAACAACTCGCGCAAGGCGCCTTGGGCTGACTGACACCCCACAAAACAAATGTGGGAGCGGGCTTGCTCGCGAA
>NZ_JACARK010000480.1:0-14940 GCF_013386655.1 Pseudomonas sp. K5002
ACGCACCTCACCGGCTTGCTGCACCCGGCCTTCCACCAGCAGCGCCGCGCACACGTGGCACACGCCATTGCGGCAGGCCTGGGGGCAATCGTAGCCCAGGCGGCGCGCGCCCTCGAGGATCCGCTCGCCGGGCGTCAGTTCAAGTACCGCACCGGAAGGCTGCAGGGTTACACGCATCAATCTATTCCTAATTCTTTCCAGAGCGCATCGACACGGGCAGTGACCGCTTCGTCCTTGACGATCACGCGGCCCCATTCGCGGGTGGTTTCACCCGGCCATTTATGGGTGGCGTCCAGGCCCATTTTCGAGCCGAGGCCCGATACCGGGGAAGCAAAGTCGAGGTAGTCGATCGGCGTGTTGTCGATCATCACCGTGTCGCGCTTGGGGTCCATACGCGTGGTGATGGCCCAGATCACGTCGTTCCAGTCCCGGGCGTTGATGTCGTCGTCGGTGACAATAACGAACTTGGTGTACATGAACTGTCGCAAAAACGACCACACACCCAGCATTACCCGCTTGGCGTGGCCGGGGTACGACTTCTTCATCGTCACGATGGCCATGCGATACGAGCAGCCTTCGGGCGGCAGGTAGAAATCAGTGATTTCCGGAAACTGCTTTTGCAGGATCGGCACAAACACTTCGTTCAACGCCACGCCGAGGATCGCCGGCTCATCCGGCGGGCGGCCGGTGTAGGTGCTGTGGTAGATCGGCTTGATCCGGTGGGTGATGCGCTCGACGGTGAAC
Source organism: Pseudomonas sp. K5002 (assembly GCF_013386655.1). Taxonomy (NCBI): domain Bacteria; kingdom Pseudomonadati; phylum Pseudomonadota; class Gammaproteobacteria; order Pseudomonadales; family Pseudomonadaceae; genus Pseudomonas; species Pseudomonas sp. K5002. The sequence continues at coordinate 745 of NZ_JACARK010000480.1, forward strand.
ACCGGGAAGCTGTCGACTTCGTTGTAGTAGCCGGTGTGGTCGCCGTAGGGGCCTTCATCGGCCATCTCGCCCGGGTGAATCACGCCTTCGAGGATGATTTCGGCGGTGGCCGGAACTTGCAGGTCGTTACCGCGGCATTTCACCAGCTCAGTGCGATTGCCGCGCAACAGGCCGGCGAAAGCGTACTCGGACAGGCTGTCGGGCACCGGCGTGACGGCGCCGAGGATGGTCGCCGGGTCGGCGCCCAGGGCCACGGAAACAGGGAATGGCTGGCCGGGATGCTTTTCGCACCACTCACGGAAATCCAGGGCGCCGCCACGGTGGCTCAGCCAGCGCATGATGACCTTGTTGCGGCCGATCACTTGCTGACGGTAGATGCCGAGGTTCTGGCGGTCCTTGTTCGGGCCCTTGGTGACGGTCAGGCCCCAGGTGATCAGCGGGCCGACGTCGCCAGGCCAGCAGGTCTGCACGGGGAGCATGCCGAGGTCGACATCCTCGCCTTCGATCACCATTTCCTGGCAAACCGCGTCTTTCACGACCTTGGGGGCCATGGCGATGATCTTGCGGAAGATGGGCAGCTTCGACCAGGCGTCCTTGAGCCCCTTGGGTGGCTCGGGTTCCTTGAGGAAGGCCAGCAGCTTGCCGATCTCGCGCAGTTCGCTGACCGACTCGGCGCCCATGCCAAACGCCACGCGGTCGGGAGTGCCGAACAGGTTGCCGAGCACCGGGATATCAAAGCCCACCGGGTTTTCGAACAGCAGCGCCGGGCCCTTGTTGCGCAAGGTGCGGTCGCAAATCTCAGTCATCTCCAGGACCGGGGAAATCGGCACCTGGATACGTTTCAACTCTCCGCGCTGCTCAAGTTGCTGCACGAAATCCCGAAGATCCTTGAATTTCATTAACCATGCCACCCGTAAAATAGGCGTACATCCTACCTGCTCTTACGGTCGCTGGCAGCTTATTGAGCAGCATTGCCGACGACACAGACTCAAAGAGCCGATGCCTGGGTTTCATCGCGCAAGGCTTTGAACAAGGGTTCAAGAAACGCCTCGACATACCGCGAACCAACCGCCGAGAGGTGATTGTCGTCGGTGTACAGCGACTGACCGTCCAGTTCCACCCGGCACCAGTCATTCGCACTGCATAACTTGGGCGCCGGATCCATTACCTTTACCCCGGGATCAGCCGCCGCCATGCGCTCGAATACGCTGCTGATATAGGCCTGGCGCTGGAGGTGCTCATCCAGGGGCATGCCTTCTTTGTCGGTGGGCCGGCCGAGCATCGCCAGGCGACTCAGGCGGTAAGGCGGACTGAATTCCTGCAGGGGGACTTCCTTGACCAGCCACACCCGATGGCCGCTGGCGCGCAATTGCTGCACAAGGGCGCCCAGACTTTCAGCGAAGCGCCGCTCGGCGAAGGCGCGGTCATAGGTTCCGGTCGCCGGGTCCAGCAACGAAGCCTCGGTGTCACCATCGCGCTGCCCATAGACATACAGGCTCCAGCGCGCCACCAGCACCACGTCGCTAAAGGTTTCCTTGCCGAGCAGTTGCGTGACCTGCTGGTTAAAGGTCAAGCAGCCCGGAACGCTTTCCTTGCGATTAAACGGCAGGCAACCGGCATAACCTGCCTGCGTGACGCTGACACCGTACTTGCTGGCGCCGTCTCGCAACGCCGGAACCAGCGCCGTGGCATGGCTATCGCCCCAGACCAGCGCGCGCGTCGGCGCGGACTGAGGCCCGAAATGACAAAATCCATGGTGGCGATTTTTCCCACCATCCACCAGGCAGGCCATAAGGTCCGGGCTCCACTCGCGCGCCTGGGCAAATTGCAGCGCCTCGGGCGACAGGCGCCAAGGCAAGCCCTTCGTCATGACCAGGCCTTTGCCGAGCAGTCCCACCCCAAGCAGCGCGATACCCGCCGCCACCAGGATTTGCTTGCGCCCTGCCAACAGCCGACGTTCACGGAACGGCGCCTCGACAAACCGCCAGGACGCATAACCCAGCACCAGGCTCAACACAAACAGTGCACCAAGCTCCCACGGGCCCAGCCCGTCGACACTGGCGTACTTGCCAAACACGTACACCGGCCAGTGCCACAGGTACCAGGAGTAGGAGATCAGGCCAATCCCCACCAGCAAGCGGCTACCCAGCAGCTTGCTCGTCAGGGTAGTTTGCTGGCCGTTGGCCCAAATCAGGCAGACCACGCCCACCACCGGCAACAGCGCTGCGGCGCCGGGAAACGGCGTGCTCGGGTCATACGCGAAGACCGCCAGCAGGATCAGGCCGAGGCCGGCAAGGCTGACGGCCTGCGCCAACGCCGGGCTGGCGCGGTACTCGCGTACCGGCATTACCGCCAGCATTGCGCCCGCCAACAGCTCCCAGGCACGCATCTGCAGCAGGAAAAAGGCTCGTTCCGGAGCGTGGGCCACCGCCCATGTACTCATGCCGAATGACACCAGCAACAACACGAACAGCGCCGTGCGCCAATATTTGAGCCGGCTCGACAGCAGTGTCAGCAGCAGTGGGAAGAGGATGTAGAACTGTTCTTCAACCGACAATGACCAGGTATGCAGCAACGGTTTGATATCGGAGGCCACATCAAAGTAACCGTCCTGACGCATGAAAAACAGGTTGGAGATAAACACCACCTGGTTATGTATCGAGCGCCCCAACTCGCTGTAATCCTTTGGCGCCAGCAGGAACCAGCCCACCACCAGCGCGCCGAGCATCATCACGAACAGTGCCGGCAGGATACGCCGCGCTCGCCTGGCCCAGAAGCTGACAAAACTGAAACGGCCGGCCTCACGCTCGCGCCAGATGATCGAGGTGATCAAGTAGCCGGAGATCACGAAAAACACGTCGACGCCGACAAAGCCGCCGGTAAAGCCCGGTACACCAAAATGAAACAGCACAACAGCGAGCACAGCTATGGCACGCAGGCCGTCAATGTCCCTGCGATAAGCGAGAATGGTCATAAAATCTTGTAATTTGCCTGATCGGATGGACAGCGAGTGTAGTCACACACGCGAGTTTGTTTCTAAACAGACACACACTAAAGCCAAACCTCCTTTTCCAGAAACAAAAAAAATGGCGCCCCATGGGGCGCCATCCTTTTTGACCGAAGCGTCGTGTTACTTGCGCTTCATCGACAGGAAGAACTCGTCGTTGGTCTTGGTGGTTTTCAGCTTGTCGATCAGGAACTCGATGGCCGCAACTTCGTCCATCGGGTGCAGCAGCTTGCGCAGGATCCACATGCGCTGCAGTTCGTCATCGGCGGTCAGCAACTCTTCGCGGCGCGTGCCGGAACGGTTGATGTTGATGGCCGGGAACACCCGCTTCTCGGCGATACGACGGTCCAAAGGCAGTTCCATGTTGCCGGTACCTTTAAACTCTTCGTAGATCACTTCATCCATCTTCGAACCGGTTTCAACCAGTGCGGTGGCGATGATGGTCAGCGAGCCGCCTTCTTCGATGTTCCGCGCAGCGCCGAAGAAACGTTTCGGTTTCTCCAGGGCGTGGGCATCGACACCACCGGTGAGCACCTTGCCGGAGCTTGGGATCACGGTGTTGTAGGCACGGGCCAGACGGGTGATGGAGTCGAGCAGGATCACCACGTCTTTCTTGTGTTCGACCAGGCGCTTGGCCTTCTCGATCACCATTTCGGCAACCTGCACGTGGCGGGTTGGCGGCTCATCGAACGTCGAGGCAACCACTTCGCCGCGCACGGTGCGCTGCATTTCGGTTACTTCTTCCGGACGCTCATCGATCAGCAACACGATCAGGTGAACTTCAGGGTTATTACGGGCGATGTTCGCTGCGATGTTCTGCAGCATGATGGTCTTGCCGGCTTTCGGCGGGGCCACGATCAGGCCGCGCTGGCCTTTGCCGATCGGGGCACACAGGTCGATGACACGACCGGTCAAGTCTTCGGTGGAACCGTTGCCGGCTTCCATCTTCATGCGCACGGTCGGGAACAGCGGCGTCAGGTTCTCGAAGAGAATCTTGTTTTTCGCGTTCTCGGGACGATCGTAGTTGATCGTGTCGACCTTGAGCAGAGCGAAATAACGCTCGCCTTCCTTTGGAGGGCGGATCTTGCCAACGATGGTGTCACCGGTGCGCAAGTTGAAGCGACGGATCTGGCTCGGCGAGACGTAGATATCGTCTGGGCCGGCGAGATAGGAAGCGTCTGCAGAGCGGAGGAAGCCGAAGCCGTCCTGGAGAATCTCCAGCACGCCATCACCGGAGATTTCCTCGCCGCTTTTCGCGTGCTTTTTCAGCAGGGAGAAAATCACGTCCTGCTTGCGCGAACGGGCCATATTTTCTATGCCCATCTGTTCGGCCAATTCGAGCAGTTCGGTAATCGGCTTTTGCTTGAGTTCAGTCAGATTCATATAGGAATGACGTAATCATTTATGGAGGGGGGGAAATTAAGCTTTTGGCTTAATGAGGCCGCGCCGCAGAGAAGGCGACAGGATCGCGTACTAATCGAAAAGGAGAGCGTCGGCGACGGCTTGCAGGGGGCAGTGGAGAAACCAGTGCGGGGCCGAATGTACCACCTGAGTTTCAGAGCGTCTAGCCCTGTTTCACGAAAAAGCCCCGCAAATTGCGGGGCTTTTTGAGGACGCTTAGATATTGGCGTCGAGGAAAGCTTGCAGCTGGGACTTCGACAGCGCGCCGACCTTGGTGGCCTCGACGTTGCCGTTCTTGAACAGCATCAGGGTCGGGATACCACGCACGCCGTGCTTGGCCGGAGTTTCCTGGTTGTCATCGATGTTCAGCTTGGCAATGGTCAACTTGCCTTCGTAAGTGGTGGCAATGTCGTCCAGGACCGGAGCGATCATTTTGCAAGGACCGCACCACTCAGCCCAGTAGTCAACCAGCACCGGGCCCTGGGCCTTCAGTACTTCGGCCTCGAAGGTCGCGTCGGTGACGTGCTTGATAAGATCGTTGCTCATGGATGTCTCCGGGTTGTAAGCAAAAAAAACGTTGCCCATCATAGCCGCCCTTCCCGCGTTCAGGAAGCTGCAGCTGATTGACTCTTCCTATGATGGCGCATGAGTTTGGGTATAGCCCAACTCATGGGGTTACGGGAGTGATGAAGGCAATCCCTGTACGCAACGCCGCGTTACGCACATGTTCCTGCATGCTTTTCTGCGCCGCCCCGCTGGCGCGTCGGGCCAGGGCACGGAGGACCTTGCGGTGCTCCTGCCAGGTCTCCATGGCCCGCTCCGGCCGGATGAACGGTAGTTTCTGGCTCTCCAGGAACACCTCGGCACTGGCGCTGAGGATGCTCACCATCGCCTGATTGCCGCTGGCCAGCAGGATGCGCCGGTGGAATTCGAAGTCCAGCCGGGCGGCTGCCTCGAAATCACCGGCCTTCAGCTCCTTGCGCATCGCCTCGACGTTATCTTCCAGGATGTCCAACTCCCCGGTGGTCAGCGTCACCGCCGCCAGCCCCGCCGCAAAACCTTCCAGGGCGTAGCGCAGTTGAAAGATATCCAGCGGCGTCGCCTGTGCCGTAAACGGCCAGGCCAACCCCGGCAGCTCTTCGGCCGCTTGCACGAACACGCCTTTGCCCGGCTGCACACTTACCACGCCCAAGGCACTGAGGGACGACAAGGCTTCACGCAAAGAGGCCCGGCTCACGCCCAATTGCAGCGCCAGGTCGCGCTGGGAGGGCAACGCATCACCCGGCCCGAAGCCCTCGTCAGCGATCAATTTGCGGATGGCCTGTAGCGCCACTTCCGGTACGGCTTGGGCGATGGAATTCATAAGAAACTCAGGTTTCCAGTCAACTGAGCGGCTAGTTGTAAAGCTATTCGCAGCGCCCGGCAAGCCACGCCCCAAAGGGGCTCGCGCGGTTTTGACGGCGCTCGAAAAGGGTGCAGAAAACCCAGTAACTGTTCAGACCAGTAAGACCGCCAAGACTCAACAGCCACCGGCTCTGGCGCGAAATACGGCGGTGCTGGCATGGGCTGTGCACTGGCAAAAACCGGAAAATCCTTTCGTCCTTTTCGGAGAGTCGCCATGACCAAGCGTTGCAGCGCCCTGCTCACTGCCCTGTTTGCCAGCCTGATGCTGAGCCAGGCGCCCGCCCAGGCCAACGGTCTGGACGATATCGTCGCCCGTGGCACCCTCAAGGTGGCCGTGCCCCAGGATTTCCCGCCGTTCGGCTCGGTCGGCCCGGACATGAAGCCCCGCGGCCTGGACATCGACACCGCAAAGCTTTTGGCCGACCAGCTCAAGGTCAAGCTTGAACTGACCCCGGTCAACAGCACCAACCGCATCCCGTTCCTCACCACCGGCAAGGTCGACCTGGTGATTTCCAGCCTGGGCAAGAACGCCGAGCGCGAGAAGGTCATCGACTTCTCCAAGGCCTACGCGCCCTTCTACCTCGCCGTATTCGGCCCTCCCGATGCGCCGATCAGCACCGTTGACGACCTCAAGGGCAAAACCATCAGCGTGACCCGTGGCGCCATCGAAGACATCGAGCTGACCGCCGTGGCGCCTAAAGAGGCGACGATCAAGCGCTTTGAAGACAACAACTCGACCATCGCCGCCTACCTCGCCGGCCAGGTGGACCTGATCGCCAGCGGCAACGTGGTGATGGTGGCCATCAGCGAACGCAACCCCAAGCGCGTGCCGGCACTGAAAGTGAAGCTCAAGGACTCGCCGGTGTACGTGGGCGTGAACAAGAACGAGCCGGCGCTGCTGGACAAGGTGAACCAGATCCTGGTCGCGGCCAAGGCCGACGGCAGCCTGGAAAAGAATGCATTGCAGTGGCTCAAAGAGCCGCTGCCGGCTGATCTCTGAGCGCGGTAACGAGGATTAGCCTATGGCCTATCAATTCGACTTTGTGCCGGTCCTGGCCAATACCGATCTGTTGCTGCGCGGCGCGCTGTTCACACTTGAACTGACCGCCATCGGTGCAGTACTGGGCGTGGCGCTGGGAATCGTCGGCGCCGTGGTGCGGGCGTGGAAGATCCAGCCGTTCAGTTGGATCTTCGGCGTGTACGTCGAGTTGATCCGCAACACGCCGTTCCTGGTGCAGTTGTTTTTCATCTTCTTCGGCCTGCCGTCCCTCGGCCTGAAAATCACCGAATGGCAGGCGGCAGTGCTGGCGATGGTGATCAACCTGGGGGCGTACTCCACCGAGATCATCCGCGCCGGGATCCAGGCGATCCCCCGCGGGCAACTGGAAGCGGCGGCCGCGCTGGCGATGACACGTTTCGAGGCGTTCCGCCATGTGGTGTTGCTGCCCGCGCTGGGCAAGGTCTGGCCGGCCCTGAGCAGCCAGATCATCATCGTGATGCTCGGCTCGGCGGTCTGCTCGCAGATCGCCACCGAGGAACTGAGCTTTGCCGCCAACTTTATCCAGTCGCGCAACTTCCGCGCCTTTGAAACCTATGCGCTGACGACCCTGGTCTACCTGTGCATGGCGTTGATGATCCGCCAATTGCTGAACTGGATCGGCCGGCGCTATGTCATGAGGAACGCCCGATGAGTGATTTTTCGTTCTGGGACATCGTGCGCAACCTGCTCACCGGTTTGCAGTGGACCTTGCTGCTGTCGCTTGTGGCGTTCATCGGCGGCGGCGTGATCGGCTTGCTGGTGATGACTATGCGCATCAGCACCAAGGCGTTCCCGCGCAATGTCGCCCGCACCTATATCGAGCTGTTCCAGGGCACGCCGCTGTTGATGCAACTGTTCCTGGTGTTCTTCGGCATCGCCTTGCTCGGCGTGGACATTTCGCCCTGGCTGGCGGCGGCGATTGCCTTGACCCTGTTCACCAGCGCCTACCTGGCCGAAATCTGGCGTGGCTGCGTCGACTCCATCGCCCACGGCCAATGGGAGGCGTCCGCGAGCCTGGCCCTGAACCCGCTGGAGCAATTGCGCTACGTGATCCTGCCCCAGGCCCTGCGCATTGCCGTGGCGCCAACCGTGGGTTTCTCGGTGCAAGTGGTCAAGGGCACCGCCGTGACCTCGATCATCGGCTTCACCGAGCTGACCAAGACCGGCGGCATGCTCGCCAACGCTACCTTCGAACCCTTCATGGTCTATGGCCTGGTGGCGCTGGGTTACTTCCTGCTCTGCTACCCCTTGTCCCTCAGTGCGCGCTACCTGGAAAGGAGACTGCATGCCTCTGCTTAGAATTTCCGCCCTGCATAAGTATTACGGCGATCACCACGTCCTCAAGGGCATCGACCTGAGTGTCGAAGAAGGCCAGGTGGTGGCAATCATCGGTCGTAGCGGCTCGGGCAAATCCACCCTGCTGCGCACCCTCAATGGCCTGGAGTCGATCAACGACGGCGTGATCGAAGTCGACGGCGAATACCTCGACGCCGCCCGCGCCGACCTGCGCACCCTGCGGCAGAAAGTCGGCATGGTGTTCCAGCAGTTCAACCTGTTCCCACACCTGACGGTGGGCGAAAACGTCATGCTTGCGCCGCAAGTGGTGCAGAAAGTGCCGAAAGCCAAGGCCGCACAATTGGCGCGACAGATGCTTGAGCGCGTTGGGCTGGGGGAGAAGTTCGACGCGTTCCCCGATCGTTTGTCCGGCGGCCAGCAGCAGCGGGTAGCAATCGCCCGGGCTCTGGCGATGTCGCCCAAAGTGCTGCTGTGCGATGAAATCACCTCGGCCCTGGACCCGGAGCTGGTCAACGAAGTGCTCAGCGTAGTGCGCCAACTGGCCAAGGATGGCATGACACTGATCATGGTCACCCATGAGATGCGTTTTGCCCGGGAAGTGGGTGACAAGCTGGTGTTCATGCACCAGGGCAAGGTGCATGAAGTGGGCGACCCGAAAATCCTGTTTGCCAATCCGCAGACCGCCGAGCTGGCCAACTTCATCGGTTCGGTGGAGCGCACGGACTGAGGCATCAGGCCCCGGGCGCCCACTCAAAACCGCCCTGCCCCTCAAATGTCGTTTCATCCCTGACGGCCAGCAAAGCCGCAGGCAGGAAGGTCTCGACGTTGACCAGGGCGGTGAAGCGGCGCCCATGCACCGGCATACCCGCTACGTGTGCAACAAGCCTATGGCCCGGCAGCAATCGTCCGGTCGCCGGCTCTTCAGACAGGTGCGACATTACCAGCTCAACGGATTTTCCATCGATTTGAGCGGACTGCAGGCTCAGGGTGAAATGCCCCTGTCGCCCAAACCGAAAGCCCTCCAGGCCTGCGGGTACGCCCGTAAAGCGCAGCGCCATGGATACAGGCGCCTCACAGGCCATGTTCAGGCGAAGCGTGCGCTTGCCCAGCGCGATCTGTGGGTCGCCCCGCTCGGCCTGGCGAACCAGACCGTAATCAACCCGGGGCTGGCTCAAGGACACCTGGCAGTTATCTGCCCGCGCCTCATTGGCCAACACCACGACAAACAGCAGCAGGTAAAGGATAAGCCCATGACGCAGGCGTCCACCGTCAAAAGGCCCCACCGGCTCAGAGGGTACGGCAGAGCGCCGAACCTGTTTCATAGAATTTGTCGTCATTGGATTCTGGCTCAAGGTTCAGTTGCAACAAGCAGGTGCTTGAATCTGGCAAGGAGATGTTCAGCGCTCGCGACTCATCCAGGCTGTTAAGGAAGACCATGCCCTCGCCCACGACGCTGGTCAGGAAAGCATTGTTGCTGTCGAAAACCGAGGCTCCCTGGGGCAAGGGTTGGCCCTGCGCGTCACGGACCTCAAGCAATACACGGCGCACTTTCACTACTTCGAAATCGATCGTGTTGAAAGAACCGCGTCCGGCCGCAAGGACCTTGGTGCCGTTTTTCAGATCGATGCGCTTGGGCAGGGATTGGGTTTGCACCTCGACATTGCTGCTGCGGTAGGCAGGCAGGCTGGCGATCACCGCCTGCCCGCGGTAGTCAGTCCAGACCGGCCCCTGCGGCGTCGAAACCTTGGCTGCCCCGACATTACCCACAGAGACAATTCCAAAGGTGTCCTGGACGGCATAGGGCGAGAACGTCATGCCTCTGTCGTGGACCACCACGCCGCCCTGCAATTGGCCGGTATACCCGGTGCTCAATGAATCATGTCGCACACCCAACCCTATCTGGGTGTAACGCGGCATGGCATTCACGCGGGCGTGAACAGCCTGTGTACGGCTCGCCTGCTCACGCGCAACCCCCACTTCATAGTTCACATAGTCGTTGACCCGATCGCTGAAGGCGGTCCCAAGATCGAACCTGTCGCCCCGCCGACTGGCATACGAGGTGACGCGGCGATCCCCACCGAACGGCACGGTGACCTGCAACCGAAGCGAAAGCCCCTTATCCGACACATCGCTGCGCTCGTCTCGAACGGTGTTCTTGACCTTGCGCGGTCGAGAGCCGCCCACCCGGGAATCCGCAATCAAAGCCACCTGGGTGCCATTGAACTGCTGGTTCCATGAGGCAAAGACGTGTTCGGCGGAGCGATCATCAAATTGCGAGCTGCGGGAATAACTGACGGAAAAGCCTCCCAGGGACGGGTCGACCCAACTCAAACCTACCGTGTATTGGTCCTTGAAGCGGGCATCCCGCTGGTCACGCCGCGTCGACTGCCCCACTTCCAGTACTTCGCGATAATCCCGCGTCTGGGTAGTGGCACTCGACGTCATTTCAATGCCGGCGAACAGCGGACTTCCCACGGTGACTGAGCTGCGAGCCCCAGTAACTTCGTCCCGGCCATCGCGAGACAGGTTCTGGCGCACGCCAACCGAAAGGTGCTGGAAAAAAACACTGCTCCACACGCCACCCGCCGCCTGGTATTCGTCGGTACTCAACAGGCCGAATCCCAGTGACGAGTTGCGCCCCAATCCCCAGGTCCCACTGCCCATCGCCACGACCGGAGGCTCCCCGGCACCCGGATTTGCCCCGCGCACCTTGCCCAGGGAGAAGTAATAACCGGGCTCTATCGGTACCGCCCCCGCAAAGGACGCGGCAGGGACGGTGAACCCATGCCTGCCACCGCGAGTGCCAATGACACTGACCTCAAGATCGCTGGTGCCATTGAGTATGGGTAATCCGGTCAACGTGAACGGGCCTTCCGGTACCAGTGTGGTATGGATCAACACCCCGGCCTGGCGCACCTCGACCCGGGATGGGCTCTGGGCCAAACCTTCGACCACCACGCTGCTGCCACCCGGACTGCGCGATTGGCCATCCGGCGAGAGCTGGAAACCCGACAGCTGTAACCCACCGAACACCGGGTTGTTGCTGGAAATCTGCCCGACCTGGAAGGTCGACTTCAGGGGCGCGAAATCGCGCTGGGCGTAGGCATTCACATGCTCGCTGCTGCGCTTGCCGTTATCGGAGACGAAGAATTGGCGGCTTCGGACGATCCAGTTGCCGATATTGAATCCCGCCTCGGTGTAGGCCGAAACCGAGCGGGAAGAGCCGCTGTTGAAGCGCTCTTCGAACCCCTGCACATCGTAATTGAACAAGGCTGCCGTGCCGCCCTGGGAGAAACTGCCGACATCCCATTCGGCCTCGCGCATTGACTGAGTAGGCACCACCAGCGATACCTCATCGCTGCCGGGGCGCAACTTGACGATGGTCGCGGGGTAAGCACCGAGAAAGTCATGACACGCCTGATCGGGCGCAATGCCCGGCCGAATAATCGCGGCTGGCAACCGCAACCCGGCCTTGTCCAGCAGGACCGGGGTAAAACACAACTGCCCCTGGTAATCGAAGCGTGCCTCCACCAGGCCCAATGAGGTGCCGTTGACCTGCAGCCCCACCACGTGCACGCCCTCGCGGAATCGCGCAGCACTGCGAAAATAATGGGCAACCTTCGGGTCGATCCCGTTCGCCGACAAGACCGCCAGATCAAAACCCGATCCGAGCTCCAGCGCGTAGGCGGGAAGGCTCCACAGCGTTGCCAGGCCGATACAAGTCCGGGAAACCGAGGTTCGAATGGGTCGTACAGAGAGGCTCCAATCGTTTGCATGGGTAGCATTTCTCATAGACCGCTCAACCCGCCTCGACAACAACGGAGGCTTCGTAGGCGGTTGCCGAATACCCGTAGACCGTCGCCGGTTGAATCTCGACACCACTGACCTGGGCCACCGCCTCTTCGATGCGGGTCGATAACACTTCGCCAGGCAGGATATAGGTGCGCGGCAATATCGCCGGGTGCCTCGACGGCAGCAGGTGTACCTCCAGCCCCATCCGGACCACGTAGGCACTGTCGTTATGAACCGTCAGCCGATTTCCCCGCAGCTTCCACTTCAGCAACTTCCATGGCTCCTGATGCCGCGGCAAGCCCTGGGGATGCAGGATCAGCGGTAAGTCCTGTCGAATGGTCACTCCAATGGTCGAGCGCCCTTCGGCGCGCGCCTGCGGAATACCTTCAAAGGTGACACGCTTCAATCGCTGGGTCTTGAGCGGCTGCTTCAAGGTACTGATAAACCGCACAAGTTGTGTTTCGCCCGGTTCGACACGGGCGATAGGAGGCGTAACGATCAAGAGTGTCTCCGGATCTTCCGGGACGTTTTGAATGACTGTGTGAAGTAAAGCAGGGCCAGCGTCCGTATTTTTTACGTTGATCGTCGCTTCACCGTTCTCTTCATAAAGAATAACAACGGATGTTTCCGGCTCCATTCCATCCGCTCTTACACTGCCAGAAACTAAAAAATAAAGATTCGCACACCAGAACAGAGCATTAACTGTATTTAAAAGACGACTCATCGAACTCTACCCGCAACCAGATAACGCACCGTTGACAATCACGAAATACCTATACGCATATAAAGAGCCAGCACGAAGCCACGGTGCGCGACCGCCTGCTAAATGCTGGCCATGTTTATAGAGTTAGATTCGAGTTACTACCAAAGTAGCAGCTCCATTCAATTGAATATCCCTGCTGAGATCCAGTGCATCGCCGCGATTGATCACAGCCTTGACTACGAGAGTGCCGGTAACGGAAGAGACCGCGGCTGGAGTTGTGTTGTTATTACGGCTCCAGGAGTGCTGGTAAGGAGATTTTTCGACCTTGCCGTCACTGGTGCTCCAGGCACCGCCGGAGCTTGTCCTTCTAAGCGGGTACAGCGCAGCGCCGACAGTGGTCAAGGTGGCGAGCCTGATCGAATAGCCACCGGTATTCCTGGTTCCGACCGCGCCAAGGCCAAAGTTGTGGTTGTCGGTGAAGCCGGTTCCCAGGATCCCCCTTACGACACTGTTTGTTTGTGAGTCAGTAACGGACAGTGCCATCTGGGCAGCCGCCGCACCACAGTTGACGTTTAACGGCAGCGACTTTTCCGGCAGAGGATAGAAAGAGGTCAGCGGAATGCTCGACGCATTGATCGTACCGTAATCAACGGTGCCGCCTGTGGCGCCGAGGTTTACCGTGCATGCAGCTGGTTTAATGGTTCCGGTGACTCTCAGGTTCCCGGCACCACTTGTATTTGCTTGAGCACCCATGCTTACCGCCAGGCCAACGACCACTATTGCCAAACCAAATGTTCTGTTCATGTTCATCCTGTCACTGAAGTTCTCAGGTGCATGTGGTTCGCCGGGCTATTCCATGCCCAACTGCTATCAACCTTGATAGGCAAACTACAAATAGTTAACACCACGGCTTAATTGCCGAGTGACAGTCTCTCTCGTAAACACCCGAAGAAAGAATGAGACGACGCCTGAACTAGTGTCAGAGCGGTAAAAAAACAATGTCCCCTTAGATCATCCTTGCAGTAGTCCTGACTTAATTATCGACTGGAACAAATAACCCAGCCATGTAGGCATATTCAGGAAGCCTATTAAAGCTGGAGATTTCCGTTACTCCACTTGCCCTACGGAACAATCGCCAGGCGCATCAAGAATCGCCCTACATATCCTGCAGATTTTCCTCCAAGACACCGATGAGCGAATTCCGGAAGCACTACGCGTTGGCGTCAGCGGTTGATCGTGGCACGATGGCGAGGTTATCGACCGAGACCCCTTAACCATGCCGCAATCCCAAGCCAAGAATCTGTCCCTGATCGCCGCCATCGACCTGGGCTCCAACAGCTTTCACATGGTCGTGGCCAAGGCCCAGAACGGCGAAATCCGCATCCTTGAGCGGCTCGGCGAGAAAGTGCAGCTGGCTGCCGGGATCGACGACGAGCGTCAGCTCAATGAAGAATCCATGCAGCGCGGGCTCGATTGCCTGAAGCGCTTTGCCCAACTGATCAACGGCATGCCCCCGGGCGCCGTGCGGATCGTCGGCACCAACGCCCTGCGCGA
>NZ_JACARK010000481.1:0-6561 GCF_013386655.1 Pseudomonas sp. K5002
CGCAGCTTCCGGCACAGCGTCAGCACCACGCTTGTGTCCGGCCACCTGGCCTGGCACGACGGGCGCGTGCACGACAGTTGCCAGGGGTTGCCGCTGCATTTCCAGCGTTGAAGAGACTCTGTACCTGGCAATCCAATCAAATGTGGGAGCGGGNNGCGGTGGGTCAGCCAATACACCTGTGACTGATTCACCGCATTCGCGAGCAAGCCCGCTCCCACATTTTGATCGGGGTATGTCTTAGGTTAAGCGCGGGGTTTGACCGTACCGCAGTTGCTGCCCAACCACTGCGCGTGGGTGTCCAGGCTGCCCTTCTGCTGTACGCCGGTGGCGTTGAAGGTACCGTTAACCGTAGTGGTGAATTCCTGCTGGCTCTGGAACGTCGCCACGCCAGTGCCCTGGGCTTTCGGGCAGCTGAAACGGAATTTCCATTGGTTGCCGGTCTTGTCCGTCACTTCCTGCTTGCAACCCGATTGCGGGTCGGTCAGCGGGATGGAATCGGACGCCACCTGGGCCGGGGTCAGGCACACCTGTACGCCTTTGCCGGCCATGGTGATGCCTTGCTTCTCAAGCATCGCGCGTTGTTCCGGGGTCATCTGTTGCTTGAGCTGACCGAGGATCAGCGACAAGTCCGGCAGGTCCTGGTTATCGACCTTCATGTTGCTGGTGGTCAACTCCCACAAGCCCGGCGCCAACATCTGCGCTTGCGCCGCCACAGGCAGCGTCAAACCAACAACCATGGCCAAACCAAGCAGACGAGCATTCATCGGGTAACTCCTGGGCAATTGTCGGCGTTAGACGCCGCAAAAGCGCCAGTGTTGCACAGCAAATAAAATAGCGACATTCGTGGCCGAACATGGTCTGTTAGGCACTTGTTCGTCAGGAGTACCGTTGTCCATGGATTTCTTTGGCCCGCACCTGCTCGCCTATTTCATTGCCACCCTGCATTTTCTGGGCACCCTCGCCGCCATCCATGCGGTGCTGACCGTCAGGACCGCCCAAGGCTCGATTGCCTGGGCATTGTCGCTGATGTTCATCCCCTACCTGACGCTGATTCCCTACCTGATCTTTGGCCGGAGCACTTTCGACGCCTACATTCAGGCGCGGCGCCAGGCCAACCAGGAAATGCACAAGGCGATCACCGAGCTGAACTGGCGCCCATGGGTTGAAGAGGCATTGGCCGCGCGCAACTCCCAGGCCTACGCTTCGCTACGGGCCATGCCCAAGCTGGGGCGCATGCCGTGCCTGGCGAATAATCAGGTGCGTTTGCTGATCAATGGCGAGGCTACGTTCAGCGCGATTTTCGAGGCGATTCGCTCGGCAAAGACCGCCGTGCTGTTCCAGTTCTTCATCATTCATGACGACGAACTTGGCCGCCAACTGCACACCTTGCTCAAGGAAAAAGCCGCCGAAGGCGTAGCCATTTTCGTGCTGTACGACCGTATCGGCAGCCATGCCCTGCCCCATCGTTATGTGCAGTCGCTACGAGACGCCGGGGTGCAGGTCAAGGCCTTCGCCACGCGCAGCGGCTGGCTCAACCGCTTCCAGGTCAACTTCCGCAACCACCGCAAGATCGTGGTGGTGGATGGCATTACCGGGTTCGTCGGTGGGCATAACGTCGGCGATGAGTACCTGGGCAAGAAACCGCCGCTGGCGCCATGGCGTGACACCCATGTGCAAGTCAGCGGCCCGGTAGTAGCGTGCTTGCAGGAGTCGTTTGCCGAGGACTGGTTCTGGGCCTCGCGTGAGCTGCCGCCGCTGCTGCTGCCGGATACCTACCCGGACGACGGCGTACTCTGCCAATTGCTGGCCAGCGGCCCGGCGGATCCCTACGAAACCTGCTCGCTGTTTTTCGTCGAGGCCATTCATGCGGCGACCGAGCGGGTGTGGATCACCAGCCCGTATTTCATTCCCGATGAGGCGGTGTTTGCGGCTTTGAGGTTGGCGGTATTGCGCGGTGTCGACGTGCGCCTGCTGCTGCCGTCACGGCCGGATCACCGCATCGTCTACGCCGCTTCCAGCCTGTATGCGATCGAAGCCGTGCGCGCCGGGGTGCGGGTATTCCGCTATACGCCAGGGTTCCTGCATCAGAAAGTGGTGTTGGTCGACCGTGAAATCAGCGCCATCGGCAGTGCGAACCTGGATAACCGCTCGTTCCGGCTGAATTTCGAAGTGATGTTGCTGACGGTAGATGACACTTTCGCCAGCCAGGTGGAGCACATGCTGCTGGAAGACTTCGCCCTGGCCCATGAAATCAGCCAGGAAGAAAACCGCCAGACCCACCGCCTGCAACAATTGGGCATGCGGATCGCGCGGCTGATTTCTCCAATTTTGTAAGGCTTGCACCGAACCCAATGTGGGAGCGGGCTTGCTCGCGAAAGCGGAGTGTCAGTCACTGAATGTGTTTCTGATACAACGCCTTCGCGAGCAAGCCCGCTCCCACCTTTTAGATCACCGGTACCATTGCTTACTGGTACAGGTCATCCCGCGTCCACGGCAGCTCATGGCTACCATCGGCATGGGGTTTCACCGCCAGAATCTGATGCAGGTTGATCCAGCCCCGGGCAAACGCATACGCACAGCCGGCCAGGTACAGGCGCCAAATGCGCAAGGCTTGTTCCGGCACCATCTTGCCTGCCGCTTCCAGGTTGTCTTCGAGGCGCTCGCTCCAGTGATCCAGCGTGCGCGCGTAATGCAGGCGCAGGCTTTCGACGTCGACAACTTCCAGGCCCACGTCGCTGATCTCGGCGGTCATCATCGACAGATGCGGCAACTCGCCGTTGGGGAACACATAACGCTCGATAAAATCCCCGGCGCCACGGCCTACGGGCCGGCCATCAATGTGCTTGGCGGTAATCCCGTGGTTCATCACCAGGCCGCCCTCACGCACCGCGCCGTAGAGAATCTTGCAGTACTCAGCCAGGTTCGCGTGGCCAACGTGTTCAAACATCCCCACGCTCACCACCTTGTCGAACCGGCCATCCTGGGGCAAGTCGCGGTAGTCGAGCAGCGTCAGCTCTACCTGGTCTTCCAGGCCTTCGGCCTTCACCCGCTCCCGGGCCAGCGCCAGCTGTTCCTTGCTCAGGGTGATACCAAACACCTTGACCCCGAATTCCCGCGCGGCATACCGCGCCAGCCCACCCCAACCGCAGCCCACGTCGAGCAAATACTCCCCCGGCTGCAGCCGCAATTTGCGGCACAGGTGGCGGAATTTGTCTTGTTGGGCTTGATCAAGGGATTCGCTGCCGGTTTCGAAATACCCGCAGGAATAGGCCATGTCGCGGTCCAGCCACAGCTGGTAGAACTCGTTGGACAGGTCGTAATGGTAGGAAATAGCAGCTGCGTCGGTGGCCTTGTCGTGGATCGAGCGCACCGGACGACTCCCCTCGTCGTCATCAACCAGGGCATGACTCAACTCGTCAACGACCCTGATCACTTCGGAAATGGAGCCTTCCAGCTCCAGTTTGCCCTCGACGAAAGCTTCGCCCAGTGAGTCGAGCGTCGGATGGCTGAGCTTGGAAACCATCATGGGGTCCTTGACCACAATGGTGACGCTGGGATCCGGGCCCAGGTTGAATTCATGGCCGTCCCAGAGTCGAAGACGCAGCGGTAGCTTGAGATTCTGTAAGGCCGGTGGAAGTTGCGCGAGCATGAGTAGTCCCCCCTTGTTTCAGACGTCTGAAATGAGGGTAGACCATCCACGGAAAAATTAGCAGGCTATCGAAACAATAGCGCTTTTCTATGGTGCCCGCCGCTGGAGCAAACCCTCCTGGACCCACTGTTTCAGCCAGGTAACCGCTTGCAATGGCGCGCCCTCCTGGTAAGTGACTGCCAACTCGGCACACAGTTCGGAAAAACTCCAACCGTTGGCGACCATGCCTGTCAGCGCGCAGGCTTGCGCCGGTTCAACGCTGCGGTATTGGCAGACATTCTGATGGCGCCAGACCAGGCACACCTGCGCCAATGGCAGGGCCTCGCTGCCGGGAAAGTCCCACTCGCCCTTGCTCGCACGCCAGATGCCCAGGCTGTTGAAATCACACAGCACCTGCTGCACCGACGGCACCAACTGCACCAGCAGCCCGGGCCAGTCTTCGGGCGGCAGCGTTGCCATGTCTTGCAGGGTCAACGGCTCGCCCTGCGGTGCATCAAAGGCCAGGGTGAATGCCCATTCGAGCCGCGCCAGCTCGGCAGGCGCCAAACCTTGCTCGCCATAATGCTCAACGATAAACCCGGGGAACCGCTCGCCAAACCAGCGCAGGCTGTAATGGGCCGAGGGATAACGGCAGATATAGGCCGAACCCAACGCTGCAAACTCCTCGTCCCCCAGCCAATACCAGACGGCGCTGAAGTCATCGCGCAGCACTTCCTGCAATCGGGCGTGATAGGCGTTGTGGTAAATCGCCAGGCCCGTCTCGACATCCAGGGTCGGGCCGCCGATCAAGGTGGCGCTGAAGCTGTTGCTGGCAGTGGAAGATTCGGCCAGCAAATGCCGCTCAAAGGCCAATTGCCAATCGATCAGGCGCATAACGCTCTCCTGTCCAGCGCGCTCGCGCCCAGTTCGCGGGCCTTGTTCAACTCGTCGAGCAGCTCCTGGAAAGGCGGGAAATGGTCATCGCGTTCGAGCAAGGTCGAGACCGGCCCAAGGTGCTCCAGGGTCTGCTGATACAGCGCCCACACCGGATCGCATACCGGATGGTCATGGGTGTCGATCACGTAGTCGCCGTAATCCATATGCCCGGCCAGGTGCAGTTGGCGGATGCTTTCGGGCGGCAGGTTGCGGATAAATTCCCAGGCGTCGAACCCGTGATTGCGCGAGCTGACGTAGACGTTATTCACGTCCAGCAGCAACTGGCAGCCGGTGAGATGGGTCAGGGCGTTGAGAAATTCCCACTCGGTAAACTCATCCGCCTTGGAGCGCACGTAGCTGGAGACGTTTTCCAGCACGAACGGACGCTGCAACACATCCTGCACCTGCCGTACGCGAGCGGCGACGTGGTACAGGCTTTCTTCGGTGTAGGGCAGCGGCAGCAAGTCATGCAACTGGTGCGCGTTGCCACGGCTCCAGCACAGGTGATCGGAAATCCACGCCGGCCGGATGCGCTCGGAGAGCTGCTTGAGTTGCTTCAGGTAATCGGTATCGAGGGCATGGGGCCCGCCGATAGACAGGGACACGCCATGCATCACCAGGGGATAACGCTCGGCTATCGCATCCAGGTAGTACAAGGCCTTGCCGCCCTGCACCAGATAATTCTCGGAGATCACTTCGAACCAATCCACAGCCGGCGATTGTTCAAGGATCTGCTGGTAGTACTCGCTGCGTAGACCCAGGCCGTAACCCAGACTCGGAAGGGAAGCGGACATAAAAACACTCCTGGGGAAAGTGTCCGCAGCGGAGGGGGGGCCCGCTGCGGTTGCACTCGGTTGTCGGTTATTCGCCGACTTTGCCGCCTTTCTGATCGCACATCGCCTTGCTCATCGACAGGAAGCCCTGGCCTTTGCAAGAACCCATGCCTTTGCAGGCGTGGTCTTTGGTTTTGCAGTCGTTCTGGCCTTTGCAGGCGTTGACGCCATAGCAATGGACCTGGGCGTCTGCTGCCTGTACCTGAGTGGCAACACCGGCAAACATGCCAGCAGCGGCGATAGCGAGGGCGGCACCAGCAGCAGCGGATTTGATGTTCATTGTGTATTCCTCATGATCGGTAGTGGAGCCGGTCTGAACGGATTGTTCAGTCTCGACATAGCACTAGAGTGAGGTCCCCCCATGGCGTTACAGCGCGACTGAAAAATTTATTCCTCGAGTTTCAATAGCGGCTCCTGGAACCGCAACAGACGCCCCGCATTGCCCAGCACCAGCAGCGTACTGAGGTTGTGCAGCACCGCCGCAATCATCGCTCCCGCCGCGCCCAGCCAGCCAAATGCGGCGAACACCACGATCGCCAGCGTCCAGCCCAGCCCGATGATCACGTTGACCTGCAACGTGTGCCGGCACTGGCGACTCAAGCGCACACAGGTGCCCAGGCGCCGCAGGTCGCTGCCGATCAGCACCACGTCCGCCGACGCCAAGGCGATATCCGCCCCGCCCGCGCCCATCGCCACACCGACCACACCCGCCTTGAGCGCCAACGAATCGTTGATCCCGTCGCCCACCACCATCGGCCGGAAACCGCTGCCGATTTCCCCCAGCACGCGGTTGAGTTTGTCCTCCGGCAAAGCCTGGGCTTCGACGTCGCTGATGCCCACTTCCAACGCCAGGCTGTCGGCCACGCTCTGGCGGTCGCCGGTCAGCAGCAGTTGGCGACCCAGGCCCAATTCACGCAGCTCTTTCATCGCCTGGCGCGCTTCAGGTTTCACGCTGTCCGCCAGCAACAGCCAGGCAAGGAACTGCCCGTTCAACGCAAGCCCGGCAATCGGGCCGTCGTGATTGGGGACCGCCGTGGTCGTGATGCCCAGTTGCTCAAACAATTCCGGCCGACCGAGGGCGGCTTCGCCCTGCCCGGTCTGCGCGACCACACCGAGGCCCTGGCGCTCGCGAATATCCGACAACACCAGCATCTGCTCTTGAGT